>JBAXSM010000029.1:0-14480 GCA_037130715.1 Candidatus Absconditabacteria bacterium | reverse complement strand
GGTACAACAGGTTGTATACTCTCAGCTCCAACTATAACAATAGATACAGGAATGGCTCAATTTGGAGAAACATGAGTCCCAAGTCAAGATACAAGCACAATTACTAGAGAAATATTGACTACAATCAAAGCATGATCAGATACATCGAGTCTTGCTATAACCGGAGCATATTTCAAAATATCATATAAGGTAGACTCATGAGTTTCTGGAAACATCCTAAAAATTATCAGATCAGAAAATGGAAATGCGCGAGAAACAAATACTCCAGATGCTCAATGTATCTTGGATGCCAATAAAATATGTACATTCTATACGGATCGTCTCTCATATTTTGCCACAATTAAGGAAACAATAAAGCAGACAAGTTCTGGTTGAGATGGTGGTTGATGAGGAGGTGGTTGATGAGGAAGTTCGTCTAGTCAAATAACAACGACTCCAACATGTTGATTGTCAGATCTTGTTTGTGTAAATAATAGGTATGTAAAAAAATCTTGAGCAGTATGTAATTGAGGATATGAGTGAACAATGTGTACTAGTAGTGTTCTCTCAACAGGAACTATTACTACATGAACACATGTATGAGTATATCCAGAAGAGATGGTTACAGCATATTTGTGGTCTTTGTATAATTGAATTACCACAAAGCCAACGATCCAAGATGCAAAAATGGAGGGTAGCCTTTTAAGAAGAGATTTAGCTAAAATGCTATCACAATATACCATCAACGTGTTGAAAAAGAATGTAAAAAATACAAACAATTGTGTTTTCTTAGATGTTCCCAAAGACAAAGAATTGCTTTCTTATGTAAATACTGTTTGTCAATTGTGATTAATGGGTAAAAACACAGGGCAATTGTTTAATCCAGGTGCCATAGTTACTAGAGCTCAATTTTGAACAATTCTTTCTAGATTATTGCGATGAAGTACATTTGATGGAATGGGAGTCGGAGATGCTCGATATAAGACACATCTCATAGCATTACAAAAACAGTGAATAATGAAAAAAATTGATACCCCAACTATGAAAGAACAAAGATGATTAGTTATGCTTATGTTATATAGAACGAGTAAATAATAAAAATTCCCACCGAATACAGGTGGGTTTTTTTCTCTTGCAAGATCATTTCCAATAACTATCATATATTCAATATGTATTTTACTTATAACCCTATTATCATGGAAGAGACTAGAAAAAGTTGGACAATCTTTAGAGTATATTTGCTTATTGCAAGTGTTGTAGGACTTATTGGAGGCTTAATTTCAATCGGTATAGCGCTCACATCAGCAGCTGAGAGAATAATTATCACAGATCATGAATATGTATATGGTCAAAATTATTATGAACTTCAACAATGTAAAGAAGGATATGCGTATGGTAAAAATGACCCAAAAGATGCAAATCGAAAACCAACAGCAGAGCAAAAGAAAACTTGTGAAGCAGAAAAAGAATCTAATTTGGTACTCCAAAGACAAGTGAATTTCAAACAATCTGTACTTGGTGGATGAATCCGAGCTATTGTATTTATGGTACTTTTCTTCACACATTATCCTAGATTTAGAAAACAAGACAAAGCAGCGTAAATAATTTATTATGTGCCTTTAGTTCATGCTCCTGATCGGTGATCTTCATATAACGAGTAAATACAAAGACAAGCTCATATCAGAGCTACAGTCTTTTGTAGACCAAAATCCCGATGAGAAAAACATCGTTTTTTTGGGTGATTATGTGTATCATTTTTCCTACGATAGAGGAGCGTTGCTTTGATTATTTTCATTCTTTGTGAATTTATTTGAGTCAGGAAAACAGGTATATATTCTGGCCGGAAATCACGATCGATTGTGAGATACGTTTGTGTTTGAAGAAGCTCAGAAAGCATTTTCTCTTTTTGAAAAATATCAGACAAACAACGCAGGACAACTTAAATTCATCACAGAGCCTACGATAGAGATTATTGAAAACCAACAAATCTTATTTTTCCCATTCACTATTTCATGATCAATTCCTCAGCTAGAAAATCAACCAACTTGGTTGCAGTCTATATCGTATCTTGCGGATTCTCAGAATAAAAATGAGCAAAAATCTCGAGAAATAAACGCAAAATTAGCAGTGTATCTTGAACAGAATCCAAATCTTTTGGTGATTCATCATTATTATTTCAATGGAACGATGTTTCCAGGGCAGAAGTCGAGATTTTCTTATAAGGATATTGCACTTTCCAATGAATTACTAAATTTTCCAAGTGCTAAATTTATTTCATGACACCTCCATCAGGGTTTTTCTTTACATAATTATTTGTGTATAGGAAGTGCTCGATCTACAAGTTCTCTAGAAATTAACCAACAAAAATACCTATTCAAATACCGTCCAGATCAAGCTCTTTTAGAAGCTACGCCAATTTCAATCAATCCTTATATCCAAATTGTAGGTGACCATCAATTTACTGCTATCGACCTTCAAAATCAGATTTCAGATCTTGTTGTAGCTAACCAACAAAATTTTACCTCACCATCACGAACGCCTCGTTTTATTAACCAAAAAATACCTTCGATTTCCCAGGTCTCACTGTCGCTCAGTGTAGATATCTTAGAATATGGAAAGATAGACGACCACATCACCCCGGAGCTCCAAGAGACACTCAAAGAATTTAAACTCAAAAAGCGTTTCCAACAAAGTTCAGGCGAACTCATAGATCAACTCAAAGTATCTTCTTCGGACCTAACTACATTTTCTGATCGAAAACAGGTCCTCAAGACGCATCTCACCCAAAAATTTGGTGCAGAATACCCACAATACGAAGCACTTCTCCAAGATCTTAAGGTGTTATAAAAATAAATATTGACATTTACTGGAAGATATATATTATAAACAAGTAAAACCAAAAACAAAAGACTATGAAAAGATTGCGTAAAAAAAGAGAAAAAGTGATTAGAACAAGGAATATTATCCTCCTAGTATTGGGGATATTATCCTTCGTATTCTATGAAGAACCTGCTTTTTTGTGGGTGTGTGTTGGCCTGTGTATTGCTACGTTTATATGGTATGCAAATTCTATGTTGCGTATTGATAAATTGGTGTACAAGGATCTCAAATTCTTTTTGCAAAAGAATGTGGATATTCAAGAGGAGTTGAGGATATTTTCAACGTGTATGGTAGAACATTGGGTTGAAGAGTATAAGAGGAATCATTTTAATTATCCTTTTGTATTAAATATCTTGTTCGATAAAGAACATTCTAAACTCTATCAGGATATGTTAAAATCAACCCTTTGTCATATGGGGACATATCAGATGACTCTTTGGCAGATCAACAACTTAGATTATCGAACAATTGCTAAAAAGATTGAAACACATGATGATACTGCTTGGTTATTCTTAGAATATCTAAGTATCGAGGATCTAAGTTATGTTCTAAATCATGTCGATCATTTGCTGGTTGACTTCCACATGATGTTGTCACTTGGACGCCGTAAGGATCAGGAGATTAGCACATTTTTCTTTCTGTGTATTCAGAAACAAAAACCACTGATTCCAAATGTAACCAAAGATGTTCTTTTTAAAGCTGAATTGCCCTTTGAGATATTGGGTTATTTAGTAAAATACGAAGCTTGTACACTAGATGCTTTCCTGGGTATTGAATTTAAAAATCTTCGTAAAGAGATTTTTAGTCTTTGGGCGAGTTTACCAGAAAAGGAAGATACGCTCTTCATTCACTGGCCTGCTTGCAATCAGGAGGAAATAGATATTTTAGGAAAACAGCTTAATCCGTAAGTATCTTATATTCAAATTAACCCTAGTCTTCGGTTTCGGAGATTAGGGTTTTTTTATTGTTCAAAAATAATCATATGGTCGCTAACAAACCCCTACCCGCAAGCGGGTCCCTTCCCCTTATCAGGGGACAGTTTTTAGTAATAACTTTTAGGCTCCCCTGATAAGGGGAGGTGGCGAATGTAATGAGACGGAGGGGTTTGTTGCGACCGTCTATATCATCTCTCATTCAAATGTCACCAATACCCAAAACTATCCAATAGAATTGGGAAATTTACTCAACAAAAATTTGACAAAAAATGACTTCGTATATATACTTTAGGTAATACATTTTTACTCCAAAAACAAAATAATGATCAATAGTACTGACATCTTACACTACAAAAAGAAAGGATTTGATGGTGAAAAATACGTTAAAGTCCAAAAGGACCATATTCTTGAAAGGATCGAAAAAGCTGGAAAGGGGAGACTTTACGTAGAAATTGGAGGAAAATTTTTGTATGATACTCATGCAGCTAGAGTTTTGCCAGGATTTATTCCTGATTCCAAAAAACGTATTTTTTCTGCAATCAAAGATCAGATTGAAATTCTTTTTTGTGTAAATGCTGATGATATTATTTCTGATAGACAACTCAGTAATGAAAATATTTCCTATCATGACTACGTGCAAACATTGATCAAGAGAATTGAAATTGAAATAGGTGTTAAGCCACATCTTGTAATTAACAATATTGATATCCAAAATAATTTTGATCTCATTTTAGATTTTGAAAAAGAATTTCAACGCAAAAACTATAAAGTTCGAGAAAGATATAAGATTAGTGGATATCCACATTCTACAAAGTCAATTCTTTCAGAAAACGGATTTGGTAATGATGACCATATTCCACTTCAAAAAAATCTGATTTTGGTAACGGGAGCCGCTTCTAATTCAGGGAAAATGTCTACCTGTCTTGGTCAAATTTATAACGACCATCAACTTGGTATTGAATCTGGATATGCAAAATATGAAACATTTCCTATTTGGAATATACCATTAGAGCATCCTATAAATCTTGCATATGAAGCAGCAACTATTGATATTTGAGATTATAATATGCTTGATCCATATCATCAAAAAGCATATGGAATAGATTCAGTAAATTATAATAGAGATGTCGAAGCATTTGAAATTATCATGGGAATTGCAAAACATATTATCAAACCAGAAAATATTATGGCATCTTACAAATCACCAACTGATATGGGAATTTCATGTGCTGGTCTCTGTATCACAGATGACGAAGTAGTTTCTATCGCCTCTTTGGAAGAAATTGGAAGAAGAAAATTCCGATCACAAGAAGTCATAGATAGAGGCGAATGAGATGCTCAATGGATTGAAAAGGCAGACGAATTAGAGAAAAAATGCATCCACTATTGTGAATCCCAAAAATACGATCTAAACCTTAAATTATTGTAATATATCACAGACCTAGCTCAAATCAGAGCTAGGTTTTTTTTATAATTTTTTAATTCTAGATTTTTCAGGTAATACCTTGTCCGTAAACAAAATACCGTCCAAATGATCTAATTCGTGCTGAACGATAACCGCGTTGAAATCCTTCAGCTTCTTCTTTTGTGTATGTCATTTAAGATCCAAATAACGAACTACAATAGATTTATGTCTCTTGACCGTACCAAACAGATCTGGTAATGATATACATGCTTCCTTTCGGGTAATATATTCCTGTGATTTTTCTAGAATTTCAGGGTTAATCATAATAGTCTCTCCCAAAAAAACATCTTCAGCATTTCTTTTATTGGTGCTCCATTGAGTTGTAGCAATAATACGAATATTACTTCCTACTTGAGGAGCAGCTAAGCCAACTCATTTATTTTTTCGCATTAGCTTAAGCAAATCTTGACAAAAAAGTCTGATTTCATCAGTTATAAGCTCGACATTTTCGCTTGGAGCTCTGAGAATAGGATTATGTGCCCCTGTTTGTATGATATATGAAGAAAGTTTGGTCATAAAATAGAGACAAGAACTAAAAACTTTGTCTGTATAGAAGTAGTGTATCATTTTCCCCTTGAAAATCAATCCAAAAATCATATACCTTGTAGCTGTAAGCGATTCAACCGAGAGTTAATTTGTAGGTAGGACCTAGCGCTGCGGAGAGATGGCAGAGCGGTTGAACGCGACAGTCTTGAAAACTGTTGATCCCTCACGGGGTCCGTGGGTTCAAATCCCACTCTCTCCGCCATTTACTTAAACACCTTCTATGATCAGCAAAAAAGTATTTACTGTAAAGTTTCTTTTGAGCTTGTGATTTATGTTTTTATTTGGATATGTGATTGTATTCGCAAATCCAATAGTAAGCTCAGAGCAAAAGATTCAGGTCGATAGTGCTTTTGTATCTCCCGATGATTTGTCATCTCCAGACATCAAAATTGATGAGTCTAGAGAATTACTTGACGAAGAAAATTTAGGAGTACTTCAATATATTGTCCAACCAGGTGATAACCTGATCAAAATAGCGAGTAAATTTGGAACAACTGTTTCTAAAATCAAAAAAGTAAATAATATTAAAGACTCTATTAATCCAGGTCAAATGTTAGTCATCTCAGATGATGATGAAGGATTCCTATATACAATTCCAGAAAACGTAAATGTTGTTGTATTTGCAAACAAGTACAATCTAAATCTTGAAGACTTTATGAGTCTAAACTATGTACAAGATCAATCAGAAATATTATATAAAGATCAAGATGTATTTGTTAACCTAACACAAGAACAGGCATATACAAATGGACTTCTCCAAAGACCTGTCATTATTCCACAAGAACAATACAAACCAGTTATTGTCAAAGCAACACCAAAGAGTAGTACACCAAGCAAAACTATTGCATCAACCATCAAAAAATGAGCTAGTAGTATTGTTTCGTCTATAATTAATATTCCAGATGCTCTCAAAAAAGTTGGAATTATCTCTCAATGGGTCTACAAAAAAGATATCAAAAATAGTTTCTATCCATGATATTGTACTTGGTATGCAGCTATAAAGGCTCCAAATATATTCCCATATACAGATGATAATCAACAAGAAAGAATCTTCGGATGAAATGCCCGTGAATGGTGTGGAAATGCCAAGAAAGCTTGATTTAGAGTAGGTAGTAAGCCTGCTGCAGGAGCATTGATTGTGTATAGGAGATGAGGAAGACTCGCATCAGCTGGTCACGTTGGTAAAGTTATTAAATACGAATCAGATGAAGCTAAGATGATTATTGAAGATATGAACCGAGTAGCTAAGTTTGTCGTTACTCAGCGTCGAGAAGACACAGATAATGGAAATATTAGTTGTTATATTTACGGTAAATAAATAGAGAATAAAATAAACGGGTTGGACATAGCGTTCCAGCTCGTTTTTTCGATAATGAAAACTCCTTGAAAATCTATCGCTTTTGCGTACACTCAACCGACTATTATATAGTATTTTATTTTCGCATATACCTAGCTATGAGTTTTGAGACAAGAAAAATTTATCCTCAAGGAAGTGGTGTGAGATATTCGTATCAACCACAAAAGACAAAAATTTCCTTTTCATTTAAAGGACAGGATAAAGAAAAGCTGAAAAAAAGAGTGTTGGGAATAGGGGCAGCGATATTGCTTATATTCGCATTTTGGTTGACCAAAAACGTAGTTCAAGATTTACCAGATGTTTCTAGTATAAACAGTATGGTTTTTTCTGAAGCTACAGTCATTCAAGATAGAAATGGTAAAACCTTATATAAATTATTTGAACAAAATAGAGAATATGTACAATTTTCAGGAATTTCTCAAAATATGATCAATGGAATAATCTCCATAGAGGATCAGCGTTACTGGGATCACAATGGATTGGATCCGATGGGAATTCTTAGAGCTGGGATAAGCAATATTTTCCATCCAAGTAAAGGATTACAAGGAGCTTCTACAATATCTCAACAATTAGTAAGAAATTTGTTGCTTTCCAAATGACAAACATTTATGGAAAAAGTAACGAGAAAACTCAAAGAAATGATTTTGACAAGTAGACTTGATTCCGTTCTTGAAGCTCAAATTCAAAAGGAAAATGGAGCATTAGATAGTGAAGCTCTCCGCAAACAAATGAAAAATAAGATCTTAGAATTATATCTTAATTATATTTCATTTGGAAATAATGCATTTGGTGTTGAGTCTGCATCTAAGACATATTTTGACAAGTCTGCGAAAGATCTTGATGTATTCGAAGCATCAATTCTTTCTTCTATTCCAAAATGACCTTCTGTATATAATCCATATAAAAATCCTGCTAAGGTTGTTTGAGAATTTACAATTAAAGGATCAAATTGAGAAAAGGTTGCAATGGATGATGCATTAGCGACACAAATTCAAGCAGCATTCTCTCAAAAATTGATGTGAATATCTGTTGCTAAGAAAAATAGTGAGTTTACGACCACACTGCAATCTTTAGGAACATTTGGTGTCACAGGTACAGGTGGAATGTCTTTACAAGTTAAATATGTTCCAGGAAGAAAAGATGCTGTACTTACGAGAATGTACGAAGATGGATATATTACTGAAAATCAAGCTAAACAAGCATTTCTTGAATGAATAACATACAAATTTCGTAAAAACAAAGTGGATATGTTAGCTCCGCATTTTGTTCAATGGATTATAGAACTTCTCCAAAAACAATATGATACATGAACACTCCTTAAGTGAGGAATTATAGTAAAAACCACCCTTGACTATGAAATTCAAAAATTAGCAGAAGAGTCTTTAGCTGGTAATATTGGTGTTCTCCAACAAAATGGAGCAAATAATTCATCAATGATTTATAATGATTCTCAAAATGGTGATGTACTTGCCTATGTTGGATCGCTTAATTATTTTGATGAAACCATTGAATGACAAAATGATATGGTGAGAAAACCTAGACAATCTTGATCATCTATCAAGCCATTTATTTATGCTCTAGGATTTGAAAAAATCCCATTAACAATAGATACCCCGATCTTCGATATTCCATTTCAAATCGGTCCTGATAAGCCAAATAATGCAGATGATGGTTTCTCTGGTTTGTTGCCAGCTAGATTGGCTTTAGGAAACAGTAGAAATATACCATCAGCCAAAATGTTCTTAGCTCTTGGTGGAGAATCGGTAGCTAAGCCATATCTTATTAGCTTATGATTGAGTTGAATCCAGACGAATACAGAATATGGATATACTTTAGCTCTTGGAGCTGGAGAAGTATCAATGTTGGAATTAGCAAATGCATACATGCATCTTTCTACAGCCACACCAGCTATTATTAATCCAATATTGGAGATTAGATCTAGAGATGGTTCTCTGATTTATCAAAAACAAGTAGTTAAACAAACAGATATAATTAAACCATGAATCTGATATCTTATTTGGAAAATCCTTTCAGAACCAGGGAATAGACTAGCGGGTTGGGTAAATAAATTCAATGTAGCTTGATTATCATTGGCCATCAAAACAGGTACATCAGATGTTAAAACAGACAAGTGAAATCGTCCAAGAGATTGATGGTTAGCTAGTTATAATGCCAATAAGGTAGCATTGTTTTGGGCAGGAAATGCAGATGCGAGTCCACTCAATAAAAATGCATATTGAGGAACTATGCAAGCAGATCCTATGAAAAAATTCTATACAGCCTTACTCAAAAATAACTATATTACCAATAGTGTTATTCCTTCTGTAGACACTGCCAGTACAACTATTTCTAAGCTCTCAGGAAAAATAGCTAATGCAAATACTCCAGCAGAATTTGCGGTAAGTACATTGTATTATACTAAGTGAGTTCCTTTGTTAGCAGATGATTGACTGAAGGCTATAGATTATGATGCATCATGTAATTGAGCGGCTAATGAGTTTACTGCTCCAAATAATCTAAAGAAAGGATATGTTATTACCCCAAGCTCATTTATGCCAAACAAAATGGATGTAAAGGAGATTACTGATTGGTTTAAGACAGGATCTTCGTTTACAGGTGACTCGAAAGGTTCATACTCTAGTGGGAAGGTTGTATATAACTTCAACAATATCTTTACAGAGATACCTAGCAAAGTATGTGATTGAAATATTGAGAAACCAGATCTTTCTATTCAAGTGGAGTTATTAACGCCAAAAGCAGACTCTACAATCACTCCAAAATTTACCATCGGATATACAGTACAATCTACTAGACCAATGAACAGAATTATTTTGCTTGCAGATAAACAACAAATAGCTCAGTTCCCAGGTAAGTGAAAACTACAAATTAATGACACGAGAACAGTGTCTTGATCACTTACAGCTGGTGTTCATGCAATGTCCCTCGTTGCGGTAGATAATGAAGGATTCTCAAACAAAAAAGACTTTTCTTTGACAGTTGTGGCCTCAGACAGCAAAGCACCAGAGATTCTTCAAGATAAGACTACGGTGAAAAAACTTGATACAGGAAAGTATGAAGTAACGTTATCATTTACAGATAATCTTTCCTTTGTAGCTAAATGAGTTATTAGTCAGAATGGAGGAGTTATCAAAAGCTTTGATGGGAATACTGTTATTTTTGTAGCAAATGATCTTACTCCATTAAGTGTCTCTGTCACAGATGCTTATGGAAACAAAGCTGATCTTAGTGTTACACTTCCTCAGACAGTTCAATAAAAATATATATTTTAATCACAAAAAAACCCGCATTATTGCGGGTTTTTCTATATATATTCTTTGAATCTATTTAATAATTTGTGATGGGAAACTTCCATCTAATACTACAAATGGAGTACTGGTAATTGCTTCTGTATCACCACAAGTAGTTCAATCATTTGCAGTACCTTCCAAGAGACATTTCCAACTCAGAAGATCTTCTAATCCAATTCGAGATGAATAGGTAGTGCTTCAAAGGATGTCAGTAACCTGATCGATTCTTCATTGACTTGGCTCAGATGGAGTATTAAGTGAAACAATCTTTCCTTGGATATGGAGCTTATGTTTAACGGTGGTTACAGCACTTGGTGTTCAACCGAGAAGTAATCCATTAACCACAAAGTTTCCTTTAAGAAAGATACCTTGATTGATTCCAGTAGAATCAGGGAATCATTGGATATTAAAATTTGTCCCTGTATTGCTATCAATAAACAGACTTCATCAATCTATAAAGATATCAAGAGGTGAATTATTTTTATTCATATTTCCGGAAAGTGTTATATTACCATTTTTAATAATAATAGTCTTATCTTTGTAGTCTTGGGTATTCCCCAAATTAATCCAAAGATCTGATGATCATGTGAAACATAGTACCTTATTAGGATAAGCTATATTTTTAATTTCTGTAGGAGCTGTTCATACATAAGTATATGAATTACCTCTACAGAGGGCCTCAGCATTTTTCTTGGCTGTATTGATAATAGTAGATGAATTAATGTCAGAACTACTAAGCAAGACACTTCTTTTATCTAGATTTTCAACCATAGATATTTTTTGCCAAACATTCATGGTTTTCGAAAGAATTGTATTTCCTTGTACTAGAAGATTCCACATTGTATCTTTTGCATTTCCTGTGGTATCATCCAAAAGAGTCCATAATGGATTAGCAGATACAATCATTCCTGTCTGTAGAGTGAATGCATTATTAATCTTACCCGTACCATCTAAATAGGTTAAGAGATTTTGAGTACCACTCATTTCTCATCCAACAAATCATATACCACCTATACTATCCCAGATATATCATAAAGGAGTCTTTCCATTAAAGTATTGAAAATTATTTTTAAAGACTCAGCTATAGTCATTTGATGTATAATCTAATGAAGCTCATGCTATAAGATATGAAATATCTCCAGAGAGAGTATATTTAATATATCCAAAGATACTACGAGCATTGTCATTTCATTGACAAGATGTGTAGAATCAACCAGTCAAAGTTAAATTATTATAGGAATTACTGGTTACTTTTAATGTGTCGAGGGCGGATTGATCTAATGGCCAAAGTCTTGCTCATCTTGCATTATTATAATAGATACCAGACATCTTTGTTACACATTTTTTGGGATTTCATCCACCAGCAAAATCAATACTAATGGTTTTACTATAGGTCTTGCTATCTAACCAAAAAATACCTCCACCAAAATTATTTCATTCTGAATTAAAGAAAACTTGTGAAAAATTTGCTATTAGATCTTTAGATGAAAGATCAGTAAAGACCAGACTCCATGAGTTTATAATAGCATAAAAACCAATTCAAGTCAGAAAGAAGGCAAGGAAAAGAATAGATTTCTTTGCAATTTTTGTTTTTGCGGACATGGCTTACTTTTGGAGGATAAAACACATAAATGAACACCTTATATATAAGGTGTGTATTATTTGCGTAGTATAGTAAAAAAAAATAAAAAAGCAACTCTACTATATAGTGACACAAAAAGACAGCCAAAAGAATCTTTTTTTTAAAAAAAAGAGGATTCGAGGACATTTTTTTTGAGGATATAGACAAAAGACCAAAAAAGACGTGGACAAAAAGGAGAGAAAAGTAAGATGAAAACTAACTAAAAGAAATAGCTAAAAAAAGTCAAAAAAAGTCTTGCAATGAGGGGGAGATTTGTTATAACAATCCTCGCAACAAGTTCGAAAGAAGGCAACTTCTAGAGAAGTGTTGAACGAAGCGGTAATTAACAGCACTATAATATATTACATTTTTCAAAAAAACAATAAATCTTTTAAAAGCAATGAGAGGATGCCTTGGGTAAAAAGGAGTATGAAGGACGTAATTGGTTGCGAAAAGCTACGATGAGGTGCCAATAACCGCTTGAAATCGTAGATATCCGAATGGGGAAACCTGATCTGTATAACAGATCGCCAAATGGCCATAACCTGGTGAAGTGAAATATCTCAGTAGCCAGAGGAAAAGAAATCGTAAGAGATTCCCGTAGTAGTGACGAGCGAACTGGGAACAGTCCAAACTCACATAGTGTAAGGTGCTAGCCGTTGCTATGATGAGGGTTGTAGGAGTGTTGAGGATCAACTAGTAAGGATCCAGGGAGAGATTTGTTTATTTAGGAGAGATATCTGAAAAGGTATACCGCAGAGGGTTAAAGTCCCGTATTCAAAAAATAAGCGACCCCCCAATACCACCTGAGTAGCGTCGGACACGAGAAATCCGGCGTGAAGCCACCCAGACCACTGGGTAAGACTAAATACTTTTTTACACCGATAGCGTATAGTACCGTGAGGGAAAGGTGAAAAGAACCCCAGGAAGGGGAGTGAAATAGATTCTGAAACTCATTGCTTACAAGGGAGTTGGAGCTCGCAAGAGTGACAGCGTACCTATTGACGAATGGGTCAGCGAGTTATTGGTAGTAGCGAGGTTAAGGCAGGAATAGCCGGAGCCGTAGGGAAACCGAGTCTGAATAGGGCGTTTAGTTGCTATTAATAAACCCGAAGCGTGACGAGCTACGCATGGGCAGGATGAAGAGTTGGGAAACTGACTTGGAGGTCCGAACGGTTTGGTGCTGCAAAACCTTCCGATGACCTGTGCGTAGGAGTGAAAAGCTCATCGAGTTACGTGATAGCTGGTTCTCTCCGAAATGCATATAGGTGCAGCCTGCAAATTAGATCTTATAGAGGTAGAGCTCTTATAAGGCTAGGGGTGTCGAAAGGCATTACCAAACCTTGTTAAACTTCGAATGCTATGAGGAATATTGTTGAGTGAGACTGCGGGGGCTAAGCTTCGTGGTCAAAAGGGTAACAGCCCAGATTTCTAACTAAGGTCCCAAAAGTATAGCTAAGTGGAAAAGGAGGTGTCTTTGCTTAAACATCCAGGAGGTTTGCTTAGAAGCAGCAATCCTTTAAAGAAAGCGTAATAGCTCACTGGACAAGCGAAAGTGCGCTGAAGATGTAACGGGGCTAAGCCATATACCGAAATCGAAAGTCTTCTAACTAAGTTAGAAGGCGGTAGGAGAGTGTTCTTTACTGGCTGAAGGTCTGGCGTAAGCTTGGCTGGACGGTAAAGAAGTAAAAATGCTGACATGAGTAACGACGCAAGACGAAAATTCTTGCTGCCGAAACCCTAAGGATTCCAACGCAACGTTCATCGTCGTTGGGTTAGGCGAGACCTAAGATTCCCTCGGAAACGAGATATCGATGGACAGCTGGTTAATATTCCAGCGCTTATATAAAGAGTGATGGGGTAACACATTGGGATGTGTGGGAGCGTACGAAGGATATGGTACGTTGAAAGAGCAAGATATTCCGACTTCGGTTGGATAGTAGAGATAGGCAAATCCGTCTTTATATCATTCGAGCTTGATCAGAAAGGATTCCCTCGGGATGAATGATTCTCATAGTTTTGGTGTCAAGAAAAACCTCTAAACTTATCTTTATATAACTCGTACCCAGATCAGACACTTGTAGGGTGGTAGAGAATACCAAGGCAATCGAGACAACTAATGAATAAGGAACTTGGCAAAATAGCGGGCGTAAGTTTGCAATAAGCCCTGCCTTGCAGCAATGTGAGGCCGCAGCGAATGATGTGGGGGGGACTGTTTATCAAAAACACAGCTCTCTGCTAACTCGAAAGAGGATGTATAGAGGGTGATGCCTGTCCAATGCCAGAATGTCATGCTTTCTTGTGCAAGCTCGAAAGTTAAGCACTGGTGAATGACGGCCGTAACTATGACGGTCCTAAGGTAGCGAAATTCCTTGTCGGGTAAGTTCCG
>JBAXSM010000028.1:0-14516 GCA_037130715.1 Candidatus Absconditabacteria bacterium | reverse complement strand
AATACTTTTTTCAAAATATTTGTTTGCAATTAAATAGAAAATTTATATAGTCATTGGGCAGTTCAGGCTGCATAGTGTCATAGTTTATATGGCACCGTGCTAGAGTGGTCCAATAGACGGGTCTGCAAAACCTTGGTTCAGCGGTTCGAATCCGCTCGGTGCCTCCATTACACTCTAGTTTATACGAACCAAGAGATCACCCCAATCAGTTCCGTCACTTACAAAGCATCTTCCCCAAAGGAAGATTTTTTGTTATATAAAATTTTATATTCTCCTAGAATCATAAGCCCAATGAAGGAGCGCTTGTCTCTGCTTTTTCCTACAAGACCAATCCATAGGAATAGTACAAGCATTCTTTAAAGCAGAAAGATGACGTATCATAGCTTTCCATCTCTTGATTTGCCTAGTATCTTCTTCAGGTATTCTTCTCCCCATATAATATCTACAATACCACTGAAATCGTCATCTTGGATCATCTTTGTATATCCATCATTTTTCTTGCCAAATTTTAAGAGATTGAGATGCATGAACACCAAAAAAATTACAAGACACATCATATCAATTCGAAGATAATTTCGCATATACAAACCACTCTTTAGGAAATTCATCTTGGCAATCTGTCATATATTTACCACCAAAGACACCAGCTTCAAGCATTTCTTTTGGGGTGAGCTCCGGATGAAAATCTTCACGAAAATCCTGTCACATAGGTGCGACTAAATCATATGTATATCATTGCTGCATCTTATCATAGACTATTACCGTATGATTCATGCACTATAGTTGAGCAATAAAATTACTTTTTTCTAGATACCCAAAGATGCTTCGCATACTCAAACAAGATTGGAAGAATAGAAATGAAAATAATAGCAAATATTGCCTTCTCAAAATTATTTTTTATCAAAGGCATTTGCCCAAAGAAATATCAGAGGAGTGTGAGTGCAGAAATCCAAAGAATTCAACCAGCACAATCATACAGGAAAAATGTTTTGTATCTCATCTGTCCTACTCACGCTACAAATGGTGTACAAGTTCTCACAATAGGCACAAAACGGGCTATAATGATAGCCTTTGTTCCATATTTTTCAAAAAATGTTTCTGTTTTTTTGATATGTTTGGGTTTTACCAATTGATGTCCCCAGATATGAAGTTTGGTAACATGATGTCCCAAATATTTCCCA
This sequence comes from Candidatus Absconditabacteria bacterium, assembly GCA_037130715.1. Lineage (GTDB taxonomy): Bacteria > Patescibacteriota > Gracilibacteria > Absconditabacterales > Absconditicoccaceae > UBA5124. The sequence goes on along the minus strand of JBAXSM010000028.1, from coordinate 13,335 downwards.
ATAAAGTAATTTGTATTATCTCCTATAATTGCAGCAAATATCAGCAAAGGTAAAAGAATTTCTACTTTTAACATTCCAGCACCAGCCAAAGACCCAGCTACAAAAAGCAAACTATCTCCAGGCAAAAATGGCATAATCACTAATCCTGTTTCTATAAAAATAATAATAAATAAAATACCATATACTCGTCCTCCATATTGAAGAACCAAAGCTTGTAAATGTACGTCAATATGTAAGATAAAATCAATCATCAGTTTAATATATGACATTTCAGAATATAGAAAAATAAAAGCTATTTCAATGATTTAATATCTCTATCCATTTGTCTTTTCATATCTTTTTCTTTGAGAATTTGTTTTTTTTCAACTTTTCTCATAAGTTTACCCACACCGATCGTCAATTTAATCAAACCTCTCTTGCTAATATATACTTCCAATGGAATCAGAATTGTACCTGATTTATCGAAAGCAGAAGCTATCTTTCTAAGTTCTAATTTTGTAATCAGTAATTTCCTTCTTCATTTGGGTTGATATCAAGGAGCCAACACAGGAGCAGTACGAGCATACAAAGGTACATCCATATTGATAATCCAGAGTTCTTTATCGGTAAGTTGAACAATAGCATCTTTGATATTTACATGACTCATTTTAATGGCTTTAACTTCATGTCATTTAAGAACAATCCCGACATCATATGTTTTATCGATTTGATGATCATGATATGCGGCTTTATTTTTTGTAATACTTTTCATTTATATACACCAAAAAGTAAAGCAGATTAACGATCTTGTAAGATAGTAAATCTTGAAAGCCCGAATACGGCATTAATATCGACAATAGATGTTGCCTTATCTATATTTGCTGATTCATATGTATCTTTTTCTTTTTCAGTAAAATCAGAGAAATCTGTCTTTCCTATATAACTCTTATAATGTATACGTACTCACATTGTTTTTGGTAAATGTAGGGTAACGTCAGCTACAGCAGCTTGTAAATCCACATGTATTGTAGACATTTTTGGGCTCTCAATACTCTTTGAAACGACTTTTGAAACCACTCATGACATAAGACTACCTGTTTCAAGTGTTCCTGATGAAGCAATAGCGCCAGATAAAACAATGCTTCCTGACAAAATATCTGTTCAAGATACAACAGCAGCAATAGTCTCACCAGATCAAAAAATAACATCTCGAGAAACTACAGCACCATAAAGGCGAAGTCCACGAACATTGAGCGTACTTAAATCTAAGCTATTTTGTCCTAAGAGTGTTTTATTATAGAGATATACTGGTTGATATGGATCTAAACCAATATCTAAATGAGTATATACGCGTTCCAAAAGATTTACCTGATCAGATTCAGATACTATAATATAATTATGACCAGATAAAACTTGTCCTGAAGTAATAAGCAATGGTCTCTCTGCATCATATGTAGATAATAAGAGATTCTTTCAAGTCTGAGAGTTTATATGCAAAGCATTAATTAATGTCGAGATATATACTTTGGAATATGGAGCAGATCACACATTTACAGCATTAATAAATCCTGTAGCATTTGTACTTGATGGAGTCAGTGAGCTATAAACACTCAAAACAAAAAATCCAGCAACCACAGACAAAAACATCAATAGTCCAAACACTTTACCAAAAATTCATTTATAACTCCAAATAACAATGACACTAAGAATTATAAAGACTGGATAGAACATATTGATAGCAACTCCAGCAATACTCAATGAAAATATTCACAATCCTTCAAGTAACATCAAAATACCTACAAACAAGAGTGTAAGCAAAGTCAATGTTCTAAAAAATCCATGAACACGTTGTTTTTGGTAGACTATTTTCTCTACAACCTGAACTTCAGGTGCAACGACTTCAGGCGTTTCTTGCTGAGCTTGTAAAGGTTGATGAAACAGAGGAGAAGTAGTTGAGGGTTGGTCTGATCGATTTTCCTCTAAATGAGTAGCCAAGAGTTTTGGATCAACATTGATAGATCACATATTGATAGCTGGAGTTTGATCTTGGGCTGGTATTTGAGGAATATCTTGTACTTTTTCTGGATCCATGAGGAATAATAAGGAATAAAACTAGAAAATAATATCTAAAGAAATATCTTCAGGACGAATTCTTTTTTGTTTCATGGTATCTCTATCTCTAATCGTAACTTCACCAGTAGTCATAGTATCATGATCGATTGTAATACAGTATGGAGTTCAGATTTCATCTTGTCTACGATAACATTTTCCAATATTTCCACTATCATCAAATTCACACATATAAGTTTTTGAAAGTTTTTTATATAAATCTTCAGCAAATTGTACCATATCCTTATCTTTTTTCACCAAAGGAATAATGGCAAATTTTACAGGAGCAATATTTTTATGAAATCTGGCAACAGTTCTTGTTTGTTCTGCTCCGTTTCCATCAGCATACTTTTCTTCATCATATGCATCTATCAAAGCCGTCAAAATAGCTCTAGTAAGCCCCCAACTTGGTTCTACACAATGAGGTACGTATCTCTTTCCTGTATATGGATCATTATATTGAAGATCTTTACCAGAAAATTTCATATGTTGAGTCAAATCGTAATCTGTTCTATAGGCAATACCTTGCAATTCTCCCCATCCTCGTGGAAAAAGATATTCTACATCACAAGTTCCTTTACTGTAAAAACTCAACTCGTCCTTATCATGATCTCTAAATCTCATCTTATCTTCGGCAATTCCAATTTCTTCTTTCCATCGTTTTTTACTTGCAGCTTTCCATGCTTCAAACGCAGCAAGTCCTTTTTCTTCATTATTTTCTACAAAATATTCGATTTCCATTTGATAGAATTCTCTCACTCTAAACATAAAGTTTCCTGGAGTGATCTCATTTCTAAATGCTTTCCCAATCTGAGCAACTCCAAATGGAATTCTAGATCTCGTAGTATCCAAGATATTTTTGAAGTTTACGAAGATTCCTTGAGCAGTTTCTGGTCTCAAATAAATTTCCTTTCCTTCTCCTTCTACGATACCTTGTTCAGTTTTGAACATCAAGTTAAATTTCTTTGGTTCAGTCCAGTCACATTTTCCACATTTTGGACATTTTACTTGATACGTATTTAAGAAATCAAATTGTTGATCAAAAGTTCGCGCTTCTGGAGTAAGACTTCCATATTTTTGTTCTATTTCAATAATTTTAGATTCATCCTTAGATTTGAATGCAAAGATAGCATCTTCGATCAATTTATCTGCTCTTTCTCTAGATTTACACTTTTTACAGTCTACCAATGGATCAGAAAATCCTCCTACATGCCCAGATGCTTCCCAAACTTTGGAGTTCATCAAAATCTGACTATCCAAACCGATAATATCATCTCTTTCTTGGACAAAAGCTTTCCACCAAGCATTTTCTATATTTCTTTTGATTTCTACACCGTAAGGTCCGAGATCCCATGCATTAGCCAAGCCACCATAGATATCACTACCAGGATATGCAAAACCTCTTCTCTTTGCCCATGCAACAATCGTATCCAAACTTACTTCCATAAGATAATCAGATTAATTAATAAAATCAACACTTATATATATAGATGCCCAATACATTTTCAAGTCTAAGGAAAGAAAAGACAAAAAAAACCTGCCCGACAATGTGCCAGGCAGGAAAAAAATGAATACTAAAATTTACGAGTGAGTTTTATCAAAGAAGAAGGGAAACCAGAGCAAAATTTCAGCTAAATCAGGATATACCGGAATTTTAAGAAGTTCTTCTTCATCTCTAAAATCAACAGAAGGATAACGCCAAATAATGTACTGCGAACGATAAGCAAGTAATAATGCTATCTTTTCATCATCCCAGAAACCAATAATAACAGGCAAAGCTTTTCCAAATGTACAATGAGATAAACGTGCATGCAAATTCACCAAATAATAGAGTTGATGTTCATAATCCAAATGACTTAAACGGCGACAAATACGACCAAGACGATTAAGTCCATTGTTGGTTGTAAAAATATCAACAAGTGGAATTTCTTTCTTGATAAACATCGGGAACCACAATAATATTTCAGCAATATTGGGAGGAACCTGAATTTCTGCCTTTTGTTGAATAGAATTAGCCGCAGCTATACGTTTCCAACCGGTATAATTTTGAAGCAAAAGGCTTCCAATCTTATCCGGTGTCCAGAACTGGGCTACAAAAGATTCAACATCATCAAGAGATTTACGATGTCTCTTTGCATACTCTTTTGTTAACACGAGAAGTTGGTCTTCATAGGATTTAGACATTAATCTACCAACCAAAGCTTGCATCTGATAGACACCACTTTTACTCACGACCAAATGAGCAAAATTCAAAAATACTGATTTGTTGTTCATACGCTTTATATTTTTATATTTTGTTATACACCCTATATATACATATTTACTCATAAAAATCAACATACATCACAATTAAATTCAATTAATGAAATACAAACCAAGAAAACAGAGGAGCGAACAAAGAAAAAAATCAGATTCTTATTTTTATATAAAAAAAGTATCTAAAAATTTGCAAAATAGCATTTTCTCTCTATACTTTAAACGAACGATGTTCATTAGCTCTTTACAGATACCAAGATCCTATATCCAAACTTGTTGTGATGACCTTTTCTTTTGTATCCTACCCAAAAACAAAAACATAAGAGATTACACCCTTATACTGGTAGGTTACTCTAAAAGAAGACTTGGAAAAATTACAATTTATCAACGATATTTGGCAAAAATTGGTCCTATTCAAGCAATAGGGTAGTCTTGTACAGAATTATGATGATGGACTTCCATCACATACCAATGAATACTATGTTCAAGAAAATCACTAAGATCTAGAGGTACTCATATGAGTAATCAAGCATGTAGTATGCTACATCACCAAAAGATATTGGTGAAAGTCGTTTGTGTTTATTGCAAACGACTTTTCTTTTTGACAAAAATCAATACTGTTTCCAAAAATTTTATTAAATATATATCGTCTATAGTGCATTGAATAAATATTTTGGAAGAGTAATATTTCATTTTACGAGCTACTTTTTATCACCTATAATAATATCAGTATGGAAAATTTTAAAGACAAAGCCCAAGTACACGCAACAAACGTATGGACTCGAATAAAACCACGTAAACGAACTGTTCTTGGTGGAATAGTTATCTTAGCAATTGGTGGATATTTGACTTTCAAGGGATCTAATTCAACTCAAATAGTTGCACAAAAAACCGCTAGAGTCGAATCAGGTGATATTATAAATTCTATTAAAGTAGTTGGAAATACAAAGATCACAGACCAACAGACACTCACTTTCGGTCAAGAAGGTACCGTAAAAAAGGTATATGTAAAAGAAGGTCAAGTAGTTAAAAAATGAGATCTCTTAGCTGAATTAGATAAAAAAACACTATCTATCAATATGGCACAACAAGGGATTAGTATCAAAAATGCAAGAATTAATTATGAGAAATTATTAACTTCAATATCTGAATGAGATATTGTAGGAGCAAAAAATAATATCGATACTACACAAAGAAAATTAGATATTGCTAAAAATGAGCTAGAAGATATGATGCTTTCAAATGGAGATACGCTGCAAACAAAAGCTACTAATATTCAAACCGTACTTCTTTCTACTAAAAGCAGTATTTTAGAAAGTAAAAAGATTCTCGATAGCATAAACCAAATGTTTTCTATTACCGTCAAAATAAATATAGACGATGTGGATAGATTAGTTTCTGTGAAAAATCCCAGTTACAAAGATATGACAAAAACAAATTATCATAACATTCAAAGTCAAATAAGTATTCTTGAATCAACACTCAATATAATTCAATCAAAAACAACCACAACAATTAATGAAATGGAACAACTACAAGAAAAAAATAAGAATATGTTAAATGACCTTTCCACGTGTCTCAGTAATGCAAAAAATGCAATGGATAATTCAGTTGTATCTATTGATCTTACACAATCAAAAATTGATAATCGAACTTCAACATTAAATAATGGAAGCACAACTGTAATATCTCGTCTCTCTAGCCTTAATACAGAAGGAAAATCACTAAGAGCAACAAGTAGTGATATTCAAAACAAGAAAAATGAAATTTCTAATTACGAATCTCAACTAAAAATTTACCAAGAAAATTATCAAGACATGATGAATTGACCATCTAGTTCAGATAGACAATTACAATTAAACAGCATCAGACAGAGTCAACTTTCTCTAGCACAACTTAGTCAACAAGGAGAAAATTATGAAATTAAAGCTCCATTTGATTGAAATGTAGATGTAATCAATATTAAAGTTGGAGATAATATTACATCTAATATTATGGCAGAAAAATCTATCACTGTCTCAAACCCTAATATATATGAAATCGATATGCTTATCGATCAAGTAGATATTGTAAAAATCAATAAAGGACAACCCGTTGAAGTAACGTTTGATGCATATCCAAACTATGTAGTTACCTGAAGTATCTCTGAAATAGATCCTACACCAACTACAAGTGCTGGAGTAGTTTCTTATACAGCCAAAATTATGATGGTAAAAGGTGAAAAGAAAATATATGATAGCATGACGGTTTCAGTAAAAATTATGACAGAAAGAAAAATAAATACTATTATTGTACCAAGCATGGCTATCCAGACAGAAAGTGGGAATACTATTGTTCAAGTACAAGAAAGAGATGGATCTGTCATGAGTAAAAAAGTAGTTACAGGAATCACAGATAGTTCAAATACAGAAATTCTTAGTGGTTTAAATATCTGAGAAAAAGTATATTTAGAAACATATACTGCAGCAAAATGAGCTATACAGACTGCTGTTTGACCAGATGGAACCAAAGCACAAGATTTTAGAAAATCACAAAAATGACTTGGTGTAGGAGGAAGTAGTGCTGGTGGTGGTAATGCTGGAGGACCTGGAATGTAAATATCCACTTTCTTTATTTTCAAAATACACAATGTTAGAACTAAACGATATTATCAAAGATTATTATAATGGAGATGTATTAATGCAACGTGCTCTTGCTGGAGTAAGTATAATTATCAATGATGGAGATTTTCTTTCTATTATGGGTCCATCTGGATCCGGGAAATCTACACTTATGAATATTATTGGACTCTTAGATATTCCAACAAGTTGAGAATATATTCTCGATGGGAAAAAACTTGAAAATCTAAGCGAAAACGAAAAAGCAACCATCAGAGGGAAAAAAATCTGATTTGTTTTTCAAGGATATAATCTTATTGCAAGAATGCCTGCTATTGAACAAGTTATGTTACCATTATCATATCAATGAGTCCCTGAAGAAGAAAAAAAAACAAGAGCTATGGAAGCTCTTAGAAAAGTAGGTCTTGAAAATAAATTTGCAAGTAAACCAAATGAACTTTCTGGAGGACAACAACAAAGAATTGCTATCGCTCGTGCCATAGTTACTAATCCAAGTTTGATATTGGCAGATGAACCTACAGGAGCACTTGATTCCAAGACAGGAACAGATGTACTTAATATTTTCAAAACACTCAATAAAGAATGAATTACCGTAGTTCTGATTACACATTCACCAGAAATTGCTGAATTTGCAACCACAAGAATAGATATTAGAGATGGACTTATTGCAGATCAATGAAAAACAAAGAAAAGCAAAAAATAAAGAGATAATATTTATTTTATATATTGTATCATGCCAGTTCGAGATCATGTAAAAAATGCTATAAGCTCACTCACAGCAAATAAATTAAGGTCTGGACTCAGTAGTCTAGGAATTATTATTTGAATTTTTTCTGTAATTGTACTACTTGCAATCTGAGAATGAGCAACTCAAAGTATTTTGTCAAACGTAGAAGCTCTTTGAACAAACCTTCTTACCGTCACACCATGAGGTACAAGTCAAACTAATGTAAGAACTACAAGTAGTAAAAGTTCAAGTGATGTTTTAACAATGGATGAAGTAGATCTCATCAAAAAACTAGATAATGTGAAAGCTGTTTCCCCAGAAATGAGTGCGAGAAAACAAGTCGTATATAAAAACAATAATATGAATGCGAGTATATACTGAGTATCTCCATCATACCCTGAAGTACGTAATTCACAAGTTGAATATGGATCATTTATATCAGATAGTAATGTAGCAAATATAGATAAAGTTGCCGTTCTCTGATCAACCACAGCTACAACATTATTTGGAACAGAGAGCCCAATTGGGAAAGATATTAATATAGAAAACCATATCTTCACCGTAATCGGTGTTATGAAAACCAAATGAACACAATGATTTTGAAATGCTGATTCTATAGTAATTATTCCTATTACTTCAGCACAACAAAGATTGTTGGGAACTAAATATCTCTCAAGTATTGGAGTATCTGTAGCATCCACAGATGTTATAGATAGCGTAAAAACAGAAATGACAAATATGTTGCTCAAACATTTCAATATTGCAAACCCAGATGAAGCAAACTTCACTGTAGCTAGTTTAGCTGATGCTCTCTCAACAATCAATCAAATTACAGGAACTATGAAACTTTTCTTATGAGCAATTGCGGCAATATCACTTGTAGTATGAGGAATTGGAGTAATGAATATTATGCTCGTATCAGTTACAGAAAGAACTCGTGAAATTGGTATTCGTAAAGCTATTGGAGCTCAATTAAGAGATATTATTTTTCAATTTCTTGGAGAATCTATAGCACTTTGTGTATTGTGATGAATCATAGGGATTTGATTAAGTTATATTACTATATGGGCTATTCACAGTATAGTAGCAGGAGTTATTACTATGCAATCTATTCTAATGGCATTTGGTTGTGCTACGGGAGTAGGTCTTGGATTTGGTATCTACCCAGCATATAAAGCAGCTAAATTGAAACCAATTGATGCATTGAGATATGAATAAAAAATCACAAAACGTAGTCAATGATTTTGGTTCTTTATGAATTGTCTGAGCTGGACTACATTCTTAAATAGCAATCTAAACAATATAGCGAGTCTCATAAAGAACTAGCCCCTTTGGTTTCTTTCCCGGCAATGAGGGAAAGAAATGCCCCGCCGGCAAGGCGGTAAAGAAAAGGAAATATAAGTAAAAAATATTCACAAATCTATCTAAAAGAAAATAAAGAATCTTGATTTACACAAGCAAAACCATACAAGAAAGACAGTACAATGCTGTCTTTTTTTAATTGGTATGTTTGTATTCATGGCAGAGAAAAAACGATATACCGTCCGAGAAGGAAAGAAACCTGGTATATACAACAATCGATGAGCTTGTAAATCTGTAGTTGACGGATTCCCAGGCGCAAAATACAAGAGTTTCCTCTCTCTCGATGAAGCTGAAGAAGCTTTTAGAAAAAATTATTCAGATTATTATCAAGTCAAAACCAAAGAGCCCCGTGATCTCAAATCACTCCCAATACAACATTACAGCATCGCAGTAGACGCAGCATGTAGTGGAAACCCAGGTGTCTTAGAATACCAATGAGTCGATATTGCCTCCGGCGAAGTTCTATTCAAACAACAATTTCCAATGTGAACTAATAATATTTGAGAATTTCTCGCTATCGTCCACGGACTCGCATATCTCGACAAAATCGGTTCAGACAAAGCCTTATACAGTGACTCTAAACACGCTATTAGTCGAGTTGAGCAAAAAAAATGTAAAACTAAGTTACCAGAGACACTAGAGATTGCAGATATTTTTCGTCATATTCAGAGAGCAGAGGATTGGCTCCATACTCACAGATATAAAACTCAAATTCTCAAACGACACACCAAAGATCGAGGAGAAATCCCCGCCGATTTTGGGAGAAAATAATTTTTTTCAAATTATTTTATTACAAATTTCTAATAGATATGTCGAATAAAATTATGTATTGACCACATAAAGATCGAAAAAGTCCTTTACCTTATATCAGAATACAAGAGGATATAACACAAGAAGCAACAGATATACTTGCAGAGATTTTCAATGCTCACGAAAATATAAAACAAACCCTAGGTCTATGATTTGATGCTATGAATCCAAATTCAGCTTTTTCTCAATTATCACAGCGTTTTGATTTGAATAGTCATTTCCCAGCCAAAATATCTTTTATAAACTATGGTAATACAGAATTAGTATATATGATTAAATATAACGAGGGACATACATTCACGATACTCATAAACCAACCTCAGACACCAATAGAGACGATAAGACAAGAATTTGAAAATTTAAAAAGACTTTTTGAAATAGATCCTCATCATGTAGTTGAACCTTATGCGTATTTCTCAGATGAATGAGGGAAACACTCATTTTATGTCTCTGAGTATATAAATAATGCCATCTGTATAGCACATAGTCCAGATTGAACACCATGATTCTACAATCCATTGCCATCTTATCATTTTGAAACTATAGATTCGGAAACAACAAAAGAAGTAAATAAAAACATCATAGCTCTTCTAGTACATTATTATGACCAAGAACAATGAATGTGATTGGTAGAAACTGAAATATCAGGGAATGATTTTATGCTTACCAGAGATTTCGACCTTAATAATAAAGAAACTATACAAAATACTATCAAATTGATTTCAGCCAGAAATCGTATCAAAATTTCGTTTGAAGAATATCTACATCTCATAAGAAAAGAATTTAGCATGTGAACAAATCGTAAAATGGATGAGGTTGTAAATTGAACAATAAAAATTAACCACAAATCAGTCATCGCTATGAGTATAGATGACATAGAGGAGGGAATTAAATTATGATTAAACATGAATAAACCCAAATCCACTTGATAATATTTCCCATATTACTACAACAAATAGTGATATTTTACTCCCTAGTTTAAAAAAATGTACCGTTCACAGACCTGTTGAGAACTCAATGCTACGCATGTAGGAAGCCAAGTTACCCTCGCATGATGGGTAAACAAAGTTAGAAATTTATGAGGAATGACCTTCGTCGATCTTCGTGATAGATACGGAATTACACAAATTACTATCAATCCTTCAGAAGGAGAACTCATTTTCGAAAATATGGAAAAACTAGAAGATATTAAATCTGAATATGTAATTCAAGTCGTAGGTACTGTCATCGCAAGACCAGAAAATATGATCAACAAAGACATGATCACAGGTGCTGTGGAAATCAAAGCATCTAAGATTACTGTACTTACAAAGGCTAAAGTACTTCCTTTCCCTATCATCGATGAACCAAATACTAGTGAAGAAAATAGATTCAAATACAGATACTTAGATCTCAGAAGAAGAAAGGTTTTGGATAATGTCTTGTTTAGATCTCAAATGACTACGTTTACCAGAAACTGGTTTACTGCTCACGATTTTATCGATGTACAGACACCAATCTTTACCGTGTCTTCACCAGAAGGAGCCAGAGATTTCTTGGTACCATCTAGAGTAAATCCAGGACAATGCTACGCACTTCCTCAAGCCCCACAACAATACAAACAGCTCCTTATGATCGGAGGTATAGATAAATATTTCCAAATTGCGCCATGTTTCCGTGATGAAGATCCTAGAGCTGATAGACACTCTTGTGAATTTTATCAAATCGACTGTGAAATGTCATTTGTGCAACAAGAGGATATTTACAATATCGTGCAAGGATTCTTGAGAGACTTGGTACCAGCACTTACACCTCACAAAAAGATTGTGGTAGATTTCCAGAGACTTACATACAGAGAAGCTATCGATCAATACGGTAGTGACAAACCAGATCTTAGATTCACCATGCCACTCATAGAGATGACAGCAGATTTCAAAACATCTGGATTCTCAGTATTCCAAGAAACTGCGAATAATGGTGGCACAATCAAAGCTATTCGTATCGAAAATAAACTCCTTACCAGAAAAGAAGCAGACGAATTGACAGAATTAGTCAGAAAAAATGGTGCCAAAGGTATGGCCTACATTATTTTGGATCCAGAAGAGACTAAGGGATCTATCGCTAAGTTCCTTAGCCCAGAAGAGATAGCAAACATCAAAGCTAAAACCTGAGCTCAAACAGGGGATAGTATTGTGTTGGTTGGGGACAATTATGATGTAGTTACAACTGCATTGGGTAGATTAAGAATTAGTATGAGAGATAAATTCCTCACAATAGATAAAAACGAACTAGCATTTTGTTGGATCGAAGATTTTCCAATGTTCGAACAAGATCCAGAAACAGGAAAATATGACTTCTGCCACAATCCATTTTCTATCGTAAAATGAGGGTTCGAAGCACTCAAAAATCCCAATAAAACAGAAATTATGTCAGAACAATATGATCTTTCATGTAACGGATACGAAGTCCTTTCAGGATCTATCCGTAATCACAGTCCCGAACTTCTACTCGAAGCATTCAAGGTAGTTGGTAGATGAGAAGAGGAGATCAAAGCGAAGTTTGGAGCTATGTACGAAGCCTTCCAATTTGGACCACCTCCACATGGTGGATTTGCTATTGGATTCGATAGAATGTTAATGATTCTCAAAGATGAAGATAATATTAGAGAAGTCTATGCCTTCCCTAAATCAGGTAGAGCTCAAGACGTTATGATGGGAGCACCATCATTTGTAGACCAAGATCTTCTCGATGATATTGGTATCGAATTTAATGACAGAGTTAAAAAATTCTTATCAGATAAATCAGAATAATACTGTATTAGAAAATATATTTTTAGATATATAGCAAAACTTATGCTCAACATCTACTTTATCAGACACTGCCAAACAGATTATACGCCAGAAGGTCTAATAAGAGATGAAAAGCACCTTTGCAAAGATGGACGACAACAAGCCATCGAACTAAAAAAGCAATTACAAAAAAGCAAAATACACTTTGATGCGCTCTATACTTCAGATATGGTAAGAGGGATAGAAACCATTACACCTTATGCATTAGAAGAGAAAATAAAGATTATTTCAAAACACACCTTACAAGAAATCAATGTAAACGGGACCTTACACATAGGGAACGATATTCTAAAAAATTTTATTATTGAAAGTAAAGTAGGTTATGGTTACAGAACAAGCTAACAAAATATTTTGGATGATAAAAACAGGGATTGTATTTTCTCCAAAAATAAAGAAACAAGAAGCAAGAAAATAATTGTATAAAAAACCAGCAGGGCCAAAATAATCATGTTTTATGGAAGGAATTAGAATACCGTTGTGATTGATATCTAATGCAAAATTGGCATATAAATTCCAGTCATCAGTTGGTCCGTTGAGTATTTCAATTAATGTGTTTTCGAAAGGGTACAAACGAATCAAAGCTTGTAGAACAAAAATTAATATTACTGAAGCTGTGAGAAAACAACTATATTTCTTGACAGAAATG
>JBAXSM010000027.1:0-15581 GCA_037130715.1 Candidatus Absconditabacteria bacterium | reverse complement strand
CACCTATATCTACTGGAAATCAAGTTATTATTCCTATTTCAACAGGCAATCAAATCATTATTTCTACACATAGTGGTACCAAGATAGCAATCCATACCAATAATAAAGTAAATTATGGAGAGTGAAATAGTTGTGGATGGACTGATGCACAAGGAAAACCAAATAGCACATATTTCAAAGCAGCTAAATTAGTAAATCTCAAACTCGAAGAATTGTGGAATAAAGGAACATCATATACGCCACAATATATCAATGATGCAAATGATAAATTATGAACTTCATCTCTATCCAATAGCGATAAATGTACCTATTCTTGGCTTATAGATACTTTACAGAGTCAAAAATGATATTTAAGATATTATAGCATAGAAACTTGAGTTACTAAAATTGGAATTGATTTTGTATCATATATAGAAACATTAAATGAGATAGACCTTTGATGAGCAGCTCCTTCTTTTACTAAGAATGCATCTACCAAAACTAAAGAATATCTCTTATCATCAGATGTTCAACTTCAGACATTATGAATAGATACAAATTGAAATGTACTATCTTGAGAAAAATATCTCACTGGTTTCAATGACTGGCTCTCTCAATTTTGTAATGGGGAATCCATCTATAATTGAGAAAGAAATATAGATACCAATGGTACTGATATTGGAATAATGGATTGGAATAAAAATAATTTTTATTGTGTAAAAAACACAATTAAAAACAATAGTACAATGCAATATCCAATATATGATCCTATATCATTTAGCTTTAACTGATGGGGTGAAGTGCAGAAAATCGATCTTAATTGGTGGAATTTAAAAAATAATTAAACTACTAAAAAAGCCAGCAAATGCTGGCTTTTTTGATTATTTCATATTCTCTAATTTTTCTAAATACTCAAGTAGTGTTTGTCTGTGATCCTCAAATGCGAATGGTTCGTGGTTTGTGATAGCTTCTTTGGTAAATGGAATCTTGATGATTTGCTTAGCGTCATCTGCTGCTTGAAGTTCTCATCATATTTTCTTGGCTCTATACACCGCTGCTATGTTGTGATCACGAGGATCTCTATCTGGGTCATCACGAAGAGCTACAAATTCTGTGATTTCTACATCTAGTCATGTCTCTTCTTTCATCTCTCTAATGGCAGCATTTTTGGTAGATTCTCAGAGATCTACGAATCATCCTGGTAGAGCATGTCCTGTAGGATAGTATTTTCTATCTACTAGAATCAAATATCACTCATCATCTACGTATACAATATCAGCAGTCACTGATGGTCCTTCTCTTTCTTGGTGAGATATTTCTGTAAGTCTTTTGTCTGCTCAAATAGTTTGGAGATAATCTATAACTCCTGCTGGCAATACTTTGCTAGCTTCTCACCAACGATTCATAGCTATTTGTTTTCTCAAAGCAGATCATTTTACATATTTTCTTACTTTCAGAGGAATGATTTTCTTATCTGTGTTTTTAAACACTTCATTCACTCGTTCATTACCACTAATGACATATCAAAATGGAGGGAGATGTTGAGCTAGATAATTTCTCCATCTCTCACTATCCTCAAAATCTGGCACTGGTACTACTTGTACGTTGAGATCAGAGAACAACTCTTTGGCAGATATTTCTACCATTTCTTTTCTCTCTTCGTAAGTAAATGGATTATCCATCGTATATTCTTTGTTTGCAGAACCGATACCGATTACCACATCTGTAATCCCCTGCTCTCTAGCTTGCTCAATTCCATCAGCCTGTCAAGCATGAATTCCTGGTTGTGCACGAGTGATAAATAGTCAGACTTTTTTCTCCATTATCATAGTAGTTTATAAATAAAATCATTTACTTGTTTTTTGAGGGTATCTATGTCTTGAACTTGTCCAATTAGCTTTTCATCATACTGTTCACCGTGAAGAGAACCTGACATATTTCCTATAATACTAGCATAAGTATCGGTATCTCAGCCAAAGTTTACTGCATCCCAAACGGAATCAATTGTTGTATCTCTGAGAAATAAAGAATATACAATTCATAAGGTAGTAGTAATAAATCCAGATCCTCTTGGTGTGCCGTCACCACCAAATTCAGCCCGAATCTGTTCATCTGTAATGACTAGATTTCCATCGTCTTGTATATATTTGGATATAGCTATCAACACTTCAGAGATCTTTTTACCACTTCGATCTTTATAAAGAGATTCTTGATGAAGAGCGATATCTGTTAGATTTTTGATTACTTGTGACTTATCTATAGTTCATGAATCTGATTTCAATAGTTTTTTTAGAAATTCATGGTGAACTATAGCTGAGACCAATGCTGCTGGATGCCCATGAGAGACTTTACTAATATCCAAAATTGTTTGTTCTTCTTGTTTTGGATCTATATCATGAAGTGCAAAGTAAGCGGCTAATGGAAATTGTTTCATCATCATACCATTTCCTCATCATTCAGGATTTACAATGTCTTGAACAGGAATTCCTTTTTTTATCTCTTTAAATGCCTTCAAGGTGTTTGATCAAAATCCATAGGGATACGATTCATATCCAGCGATATGTTTGTCTCGCATATCTTTGATATCAATTCATCAGATCTCTTGTATAGAATTGAGTATTGCAAAAGTAAGTACGGTATCATCAGAATAATATCAACCACCCTCTTTATCAAATCCATATTTCCCCAAAAAGAAATTTTCTTTGGTAGGAATAAAGGTATCTACTCTACCATAATGTTCTCTAATATATGCTTGAGATCTCATCTCTGTAGGCACACCCAAAGCATCTCACAATGCTCACGTCAAAAGTGCTCACGTGATCTTAGATTCTATTGATGGATTCTCTGTATGTTTCTCCATTGAAATATAGATAAGAAGTAAATTAGATTCAACTAAGTTTCTGATTTGAAAGGGCGATTCTCTTGCTATCGAAGTCGTTTGTCTTGAGGAATCCAAGAGCAATAGTTTTGGAACTAGGAGAAAGAATAATTTCTTGAATATCGTCTACTCTACCACCATATCCATCTATTCCCGCCATGATAGGATTCCTACCATTGACAATAATTCTGATTGATTCTGGTTTTAAAAGATGATAATTAAACGGCTTAGCTGCTATTCCCATAATTCATCGCAAATTACTTTGCATAGGGAAGATTGGACCACCATTTCCTAACCAGTATCCAGAACTTCCAAGCGCAGTAGAAAGAATCATACCAGTACCCATAATATGCTTCTCAAATGACGTCCCTTGGATATCAAATGAGAAATAATCCAAGATATTTCCACCGATCACTATATCGCTCATTGCATACAATAATTGATGTTCTCATGATTTTTTGATCACTTCGACCTGGATTGGATGAATACAAACGATATCTATGTCTTCACGTGATTTTGGAAGATTTTCTCTGGTGATATCATTGAGTAAAAATCACAATGTACCACAGTTTACTCCGACAAATAGTTTGTCTTGATCAAAATATGTTTTGAGTGTGTCGAGCATAAATCCATCTCATCATCAGACAAGTACTGCATCTGCTTGATCTATATCAGCAGTCATATTTTGATACAATCAGGACGAAATATCATGTTGGATAGTCTGTCCTTTTTCTCTCTTTGTATCCAAAACCGGATAGTAAACAATATTTTTTGTGTCCATAGTATATGAGTTATGAGCCAAAACTATCATTGAACAATAGGGATCAATCTACCAACTCCGATACTTCTATGTTTGAGTTTGAGTACCAATGGAGCTGTTTGTTTTTTGAATTCATTGCGGTTGATGCGACGTTTGTATCATTGCACTTCTTCTTTTGGAAGATTATATTTTTGTGGAATGAGATCTATACTTGCACCAAATCCCAACTCCTCTACCGCATCAGATACTCTATCATAATCAAATGGATCTACTTGGTTATCTGCAAGTTCTGCAGATGCTTTTCTAGTAATAATTCTAGATGGAATAACGTCGTATCAAGCTCTCTGATTACAATACTCAGAAAGTGCATAGACTTCTCTCTTGTTGAGATCTCCAATCAATCCTAGACCACCAATCAAATCTCCGTAAAGTGTACCATATCCCAAATCTAATTCTGTTTTGTTGGTGTTGTTGATAACCATACCACCGACATCATTTGCTATATTCATCAAGATCATTCCTCTCAAACGAGCCTGTATATTTTCATAAGTCACGCCTGTAGGTTCTTTACCAAGATAGGTTTTTCCAAAAGTTTGGAAACTAGTAACAAGGTCTTGAATAGGTCATACATTGAGCTCCACACCTACGTTTTTACACAACTGTTCAGCGAGTTGAAATGATTCGTCTGCATTGTGTTTACTTGGCATATAGATTGCATGAATATGTTCTGGCGCGATAATTTGAGACAAGATGTAGAGATTTAATGCTGAATCTACTCATCCTGAGACACCTATCACCACATCTTTGATTCCTGTTTTTCTGAGATAATCGAAGGTTCCGAGTTGTATGGCTTGGAGATATTGCTCGTTTGTCTGAGCATCTCTGTCAGCAACAGTGTGTTTTACGTCTTGCTGAGATCCATCGAAATCAATGATGGTAATTTCTTCTTCAAAAGATTTCCCAAAATAAACCAATTCCCCTGCTTTATTCATGACCATACTTCAACCGTCAAATACAAGTTCATCCTGACCTCCAACCTGATTAACATAAAGAAAAGCTGATTTTATATCTTTGTTATGCCTTTCTAACAAGCTTAATCTTTTGGTCAACTTATGGTTTGTAAATGGGGAACTAGAGATATTGATGACGAGATCTATGTTTTGATTTTTGTAATGATTGATAGGTTTCACCGCATAATCATCATCCCAAATATCTTCACAGATAGTCACTCCACATCTGGTTCCATTGACGTCAAAGATAAGTCACTCAGTCCCAGGAGCAAAGTACCTTTGCTCAAAAAACACATCGTAATTTGGAAGCAGGTGTTTGTGATATATTTGAATATCAGCTCCGATAACTGCTGCTGCATTAAATTTTTTCATCATACCTGATGGGAGTGATTCCTGTTCATTATAATCAATGAATCACACTACGACTTTGAGGCTTGGAAATTGCGTTTTAATGGTTTCTTGGATGCGGTAAATAGACTGTTTCTGAGTCTTTACCAAATCCACATCATCCAAGAGATCATTAAGTGGATACCCTGTGATAGTCATCTCTGGAAATACAATGAGATCTACCTGATTTCCAAGTGTTGAAATAGTATCAATGATCTTAGATTCATTGAATTGAATATCTCAGAGTTTCGTATTGATCTGTGCGATTCCTATCTTCATAGTAGTGATATTAATTTATAAATGTATTTTTTACAATAACTAGCGAGTAAAAAAAGAAATGAAATGATGACACTGGCCTTACTGTCTGTCGTAGATATCCAGTCTCAAAGAGGACTCCTCCTCTTGTTCATCTTGAATATACTGATTTTTATACTAATTTCAAGAGAATATTTGTATTTTTTACAATAACTAATTTTACAGAGATTTTTTTATTTATTTTTATATAGCTATTCATTATATTTATATTTATTCTTCTTTACCGCCTTGCCGGCTGGGCATTTCTTTATTTTTTTACTTATTACCACCTCAAGCCGGTGGGGCTTTTGTACTTTTGTTTCGCCAAAAGTACCCAAAGCATTGTCGCCAAGCAAAGCGTTTAGCTTCCGGTTGTATTCCATATCTTCTTTAAGATTTAACCAACCTTGGCTCTTGCCTACGGCAAAACAAGCGGACCACATTATTCCATATTTTCTTCAGTTTGAATAATACGCGTGCTGGCGACGAGCTGTTTAGTATATAGTTTGTTATAAAGAACCAAAATCATTGACTACCTTTTCAGCTGTTTTTTATATACAACTATGCTGCTGTTTGAAGTAACTTTGCTAATGCCTCTTGCTCGGCTTTGATAGTCTTTTCAGATTTGCGAGTTGGTCGAGATACTTGAGGAAATGTTTCCTTAACGCGAGCTCTAGCCTGATCGATGGCGTCTAAATCGTTTCCTTCAAAATAAAGCTCTCCGTGATCATAAACAGTATCCAAAAGTCTTTCTCCTTGTACTTCTTCCTCTTCTTGAACAATTACTCTTTCATGATCTCTGATCTCAATATTTGGGTATCCTGAGATTGGTCTCTTGGCTTCGTCATTTGATAATTTTCCTGTAGCTCATTCTTCTGTCTTGATAAGTTTGAATGCTGCAGAAACGGCATCTCTTGTCTTGTTTTTGGCGATAAGCAATCCACCTAGACCGTATACCAAATATTTTTTTGGATCGAATCCAGCTTCAGTTACTCTGCTTTCTATCTCTACCAATTGCTCTACACTAGAGACATCTGCTACGACGATCTTTGCGCGAGTATCCAACATACCTTCTGCTTCCAAATTGCGCAAAGCATAGATCGCTTGATCTGCTAGGTCACCACTATCCAATCTCATACCGATTATTTTGTCTGTATTTGCATATTTCTTTTTGAGAGCAATAGCTTTGTCGATACCTTTGTATGAGTCTACTAAATCTATCAAAAGTCCCATATTATCAGTAGCTAGAATAGCCTTTTCAAATGCTTCTTCTTCAGTAGTACAAGATGCTAAATATCTATGAGCAATAGTTCCACCTGCACGAAGCTGTGGATAGACCAATGCTGCGGTATCATTTGAAGTTACTTTAATAGAACTTCCTACCAAGCATCCTTCCATAGCATCCAAGTGATATTGTTCTGTAGGAGCTGATCTTTTTCCAAATTCTACTACTCTACCTTCACCCAAAATTTGATCAATCACATGTGTATCTGTGGCCACTGCACTTTGCAAAAATATTCTCAAAAGAAGTGGTTCATATACCGCAGCCAATTCAGCTGGTCCTTTGACAGTAAGTGCTGGTTCTTTTGGTCTAAGTACTGTACCGTCTTTGACGGCGCGGATAGTAAGTGGAAGATACCCATTGTGTTTATCTAACACTTCTTGCCACATAGCTTTATTGAAATATCCATTTCCTCATTTAGCAGCCTGATCAGCATAATATTCTGCTGCAAAATCAAGTTCTGCTTGTCCCAATGGTCTAGAAAAAATATCTTGGATTTGTTTTCTAATTCCATCTATCACTACATATTCTTTTGCACTAGATCTTCTCAAAGACAAGCCATATACTTCCTCTTTTCTCCAGTCTTCTCCTTTGATATGAGTCATAGTTCTATTGTACGCATCTGTTTGTACAATTTTGTTTCTTTTGGCAATGTCAGATCTTACATCCAAATCTTGGATAGATTGATATTCTTGATATGAGACATCTGGGAATGCATGGAGAGATTCTTTATAGGCAGATACATTGAATGTCATTTTTGAAAGATATAATAATGTAAAATATACAATAACTAATGAGCGAAGAAAAGTTGTTTTAATTCATCTAAAGTAAGATATTTGATATTGTGTTTTGTGAACTCTTGGAGCATTTTGTTTGTACTATCAGGAGCAACTCCTCTCACTGCATCTTGGACCACAATTACCTCGTAGTCATTTTGAGCTGCGTCTAGAGCTGTATTCCCTACACAGTAATCCGTTGCGACTCCTGAGACGATAAGTTTCTTGATATTTCTCATTTTGAGTTGTTCATCTAAGTTTGTGTTATCAAATCCACTATATGCTTCTTTAGCTACATTATTTCCCTTGACGATATGAAGATCAAAATCTTTTTTTTGAAGTGGTTCCATAAGTTCAGAACTGTCTGTCCATGCTTTGGAATGTTCTGGCCAAAGTGTCTGAGATCAAACTGTTTCAAGAAATAACTGAAGTTCCTTGATCGTAAATCTAGCCGTAGAAGATAATCAGTTTTCTTCTGCTGTCCAATCCTTGACTTCATCATAGCTAATTGATTGAAATACTTGCTTATCTTTGTAGCTCGTTACAAATGAAATATGCCCTTGTGGATGTTCTTCCAATACATTTACCATCAATGCTCCATAAGGTCTCAAAAGATCCATAATAGCTTTGCTTGCGATGGCCGCCTGCTCCCCTTCAGACACATACAATTCCTGATAATCTGCATCTTCAAATGTTTTGGTGTTATCAACACTGACAACTGCCACTTGACTAAGATCTAGGTTTTTCATAGCAATGATAATTATAAAGTAAATAATGTATTTTATACAATAACTAGAAGAGAAAAAAATAAATCAATTTGTAGTGGACATTGCGCTTACTGTCTGTCGTAGCTATTCAATCTCCTTGAACATCTTTCCTCTTGTTCGTCTTAAATATACTTATTTTTATATCTATTGCAAGAGAATATTTGTATTTTTTACAATAACTAATCTTGAGACAAGAAAATAGCTGACTACAACGAGGTTTTATCTTTACATTTTTTGTTTTATATTTATATTATAAATTGTATTGATTTCTTTCTAAAAATATGTATAGTATGTCTTGCCAAAAAGGCGAGATCATTAAAACAAAACATATATAACACAATTAAAAACTATTATTTTATGAAAACAAAAATTGAAAATTTGTTCCCTGAATCACTTGATCAGATTCCCGAAGCGTTCCAGCCGGTAGTAACAAATCAAAATCACTATCTGATGGGGCACATTCGTACTCACTCCGGACCAGTGCAAGATGTGTATTCGCCAATTAGCGTTGGAGGAAAGCCGGTATATTTGGGACATTACCCACTTATTACTGCTGATACCGCACTGGAAGGATTATCACTTGCTGAACAAGCTTGGGATGGTGGAAATGGTTGGTGGCCAACAACGACTCATGCTGAACGTATTCGCCTCATGAAAATCTTCGTTGAATTGATGAAGAAACATCGTGAAAAGATTGTTAGAATGATAATGTGGGAGATATGTAAAACTCTCCCGGATGCTGAAACCGAATTTGATCGTACTGTACAGTGTATACTGGACACCTGCGATGAATTGGAAACACGTTCGCTGAAATGGGAAGCATGGCTGAAACATGGTGGTTTACAGGTACAGGAAGGACGCAATCCACTTGGATTGGTACTTTGTATGGGCCCGTCGAATTACCCGCTCAATGAAACATTTACCACACTAATTCCTGCTTTATTGATGGGTAATGTGGTGTTGTTTAAACCGGCGAAATGGGGTGTCCTTCTTCTGGAGCCGCTTATCGAATGTTTCGAAGAAGCTTTTCCGAAGAATGTAGTTGTTACACTGTATGGTAATGGTGCCGATATTATTCCGCCAATAGTTCGAACAGGAAAACTTGAAGCATTTGCTTTTATTGGTGGAACAAACACTGCCGACCGTATTATCAAAGAAAATCCGGTACCGCACAAAACCAAACTAATTCTTGGACTTGGTGCAAAAAATCCGGCTATTGTATTGCCTGGTGCTGACCTTGCTACCGCTATCCCTGCCTGTGTAAAAGGCTCGCTTGGATATAACGGTCAACGGTGCACCGCATTGAAAATCATTTTTGTAGCAAAGGAACAGGAAGCTACTTTTATCCCGGCATTCGTCGAAGCAGTTGAAAAATTGCAACCCGGATTACCGTGGGAAGAAGGCACAAACCTAACGCCGCTCTTACCAGAAAGTATGGGCTGGATGACCACCCTATTGGATGACGCTAAACTCCATGGAGCAGAAGTGCTTAATGAGGGAGGTGGTACTATCAATCAGGGATATTTGCATCCTTCTGTATTGTATCCGGTAAACGCAAAAATGAAATTGTACCGCGAGGAACAGTTTGGACCATTGGTACCTATTGTGGTGTACGATGATCTTGCTGAAGTATTGGAATGGATCAAAACTTCGAAATATGCTCAACAATTGAGCGTATTCGGAACTGAATCCGACAAAAACGATATTCTTGATATCATCGAAGATACTAGAAACCAACGTGGTCGTGTAAACATCAATGCCCTGTGTCAACGTGGTCCTGATGAATTACCGTTTACCGGTCGTCGCGATTCAGCTATGGGTACCCTGGACATCTGGAATGCTCTTTCTATCTTCAGTATTGAAGATGTAGTAAGCGTCACCGATACTCCGGAAAACAAAGCACTCCTCAGCATATAAGCTGAGCGAGTAATTACAGCAGAAAAGCTCAGGGGAATCTTCCTGAGCTTTTTGTTTTATATAAAATTTTTATCTCATAAGCGCTTTGATCTGAGCAACATCTTTGATTCATTGTCTCGTGTCACGTTCACCTATCAGCTGGATAGTACCAATTGACTCTATATTAAATAGTTCTGGATGAGTAATGGTCATGGCTGCTAACAGATCGTACGGAAATGACACGATAGCATCATTTGTTCAATATAATTTTTCAAACATCTCAGTATTGAGTTCTTGGAGTCTCTGTCTTCGCTTACTTGCTTCATTAGTGAGATATGCTCAGACACCTGGGTAGTTTTGAGCTAATGATAGTATATCTTCTTGGTATAAAGGACACTCGTAGGCAGCAAACTTCCCGATGAATGTCATAGGAACATCATAAGATAAAATCTGACTTATAGCTTGCATATCTTGTATAAAATTGTAAGCCCTACTATCTGGGGAAATCGCGTTTTCATGTATCACTACTTGTCATTGAAAATAAATTCTTTGGATCTTTTGAAGAAAATTTGGAGATGCTTGGAGATCCGCATGTAATTGCGTTGTAGGTCCCAGAGATAAAACTGAAATATGCTCATATTGTTGTATAATTTCAAATAATCCATCAGTCGCTCCTCTTACAAAAATGGGGAGTTTTTTTCAAAACAGTGAAAGCAAATATTCTGCCTCTCCTCTACTATATTTGAGATCTTTGTGATCACAGACAATGGCTATGATTTCTATATTTTCGCATCATACTAAATACGTAAGTGCCAAGCTATCATCTATATCATCTCAGATATCTGTATAGATTACGAGAGGGATTTTCTTCATATATATGACATAAAAAATAAATATTTCTTGCTCGTTTCTAGTATATAGATTTCGTCTATTTTTGCAAATAGAAATTGTATTTTTTACAAAAAGAAACCCCCGCAAGATATACTTGAGGGGGTTTACAATTGTTATAGAGGATAATAGAGAAAACTCATTATCTGTTATGCACCAAAGCCACCTAAACCAGCGATATTCGCTGCTGTTTGAGAAGCTCTTACTGCGCTTTGGCTGAACATCTGGAAAGCCTGACGGATTTCTTTGGGATTGTTGCCTGGAGTGAGGACCCATTTGTCCTGGATACCCATATCAGCAAAGATCTTACGGAAATCAGTAGATCCATTATCTACGCCCATTGTGGCGATGATATGATCTTCCTTGCTAAGCATTTCTTTCGTCAGGACTGCTACATCAGCAGCAGTATTGTGACGTGAATGAACATCTTCACCGTCGGTAATAATCAGCGTAATACTTCTGGCTGGAGTACCGTCTTCGTATGATTCACGAGTCTTTGCCAACACGGTGGTCAACATTTCAACTGTTTTATCATAGAGAGGGGTTCCGCCATTGGCCCGGTAATTGGTAGCATCCATACGAACAGCATCTTGCAAAAGGACATAGGGAAACAAAACAGTACCATTCAAATATTGAACAGTAATCAGAATATTATTCTTTTGTTTTGCTGCCAGCAATGATTCTAATACAAGATTATATCCATCGCGAACTAATTGCTCATTGTTGGCACTCTGGATAGATCCAGAATCATCAATAAGCAACGATACCAACACCACATCTGATGCAGGGACATCCTGCATATTTATACCGAGGTTAGCCTTAATTTTGGCACCCATATTGGGAATTTTATTGATTACGTTCATTGTCTGTGCAGACAATTCGCCTTCTTGTTGTGCATTAGCAAACAAGTTAGGAACATTAGTTGTGCTCATACTTTTTGTTTTTAAGATGAATTATAATTTAAAATCTGGCCAAGTTTCGATTGGATCGGTGCTATTGACCACATGCATTCCTGCATTAGCGAATCGATCCAGTGCATTGTTTGCATCATCGGTAAAGTCAACAAAGAAGCCGCCTTTACCATTTGGAATTGCAACTGCACTCATACAATCTCTGAGAATGTACACTTTTTTTACAAGCTCCGGATTGTGATTTTGCATTTCTGCCAAAAGGTCATCAATAGTACTTTTCACACAATGGCTAGCCGCCTGTCCACCAATAATCAGGTAATCAGCAGCAATCAATGTTTTGATAAAGTCCGTATTTTTTTGATCCAAAGGATTGTTATCCCAGGTCAACAGAACCTCCGGAGAAAGGATTGAGTAGTTTTCCGTCAAGTGATTACCACCTTTGATCTCGTATCCCGTTTGATTGCCTCGAACCATTGCATGGAAGAAAGCTGCTTCTTGAATAACACCGGCCAAATTGTGACCCTGTGTACCCAAAAGTGTATGAGGAGGCCACAAGAAAAGTTGATATTTATTCTCTTTTTCAAGTTGTTCCACATAAAACAGAGATTGACGAAGCAACCATGCATAATTACCATTTACCAACCAGTGAGCCATTCTTGGATCTGGGCGATATTTGCCAGTCCGAACGTCATCGGTAGTAATCATGGTATTTGGTGCTGGATGCTGATCATTTTGGTCTACCCAAAACGTGGTAAAGAAGATCTGAAACAGGAAGTGTGTATCCATAGAAAGTTTGATGTCTTTGATGACATCTATGTTTCTGTAAATAAACTCTGCGAAGCGGATATTATCCTGGATTGCACCATCACCAGAGCGACCGCCTACAAAAAGCGTACCTTCAGGGAAACAAAATGATTTTTGCAAATCAATTCCCAATAAGGTAATGTTTTTTGCTTGAGAGCCGGCTGATTTGATGTCATGCTGTTTAGCGTAGTCTTGCGCAGTTTTGGTGAGCAACACACTGTCATTTACCAGTGGAGATTCATAATGAAAGTTACTGGCATTTGCAGGATTAAAAAATCCTGGGATCGGAAGCATTTGTCTTGTTTTCATACTGTTTAATTTTTGTTTACGTGAATATAATATGAGAAATACTGTGAAGATTAACTACATAAATACCGCCATCTGCAACCAACAATCTGCTAGTAGCGTCTACGAGATTTTCTGTAGCAGTAAATAATTTTGGATTGATTATCATACCTTGATCCAGAGTCAGACGTACAATGCCTTCATCTGTAGCAGAGAACAGATAATTACCAAAAGCTGATTTTCCATGGATGTTTTGTATCCATGCTTCGGTTTGATCGGGCACAACGTTTGCTACTACGATTCCTTGACGATTGATAACTACACATCCGGTAGTAATCACTCCACGATATTCCATTTTGTAGAAATACCAACAAAGTTCGTTAGTAAATGTGCTAGCTGCGTCTATAATTCTACCAGGTAATTTAGGGAAATCTTTGACTTCCAAAATACCCTTTGAATCTACGCCAAATACAAACGGAAGCTGAAACATAGCCTCCCTAGAGATACCGAATCCAAATGATTCACCAACCCAGATAAATGTCTTTTCCGAAAGTACACTTGCAATTCGTTCTATACCAAATGCGCCATTCTTCATCAATTCTCCTGATTGTACCCAGTAATAATGAGATCCATTCGCAGCAAAAACTGGAATGTTTTCATATGTTTCTGTGTACATTGAAGCGATTGTTTTAGCACCTTCATAGGCGACTAATTGTGAAGATTTTGCAATAAGTGTAGTGTTGTTTTGAAGTGCATATCGGGTTGTTGGATTAAGTGTACCATGAGCAATCACGGCTTTGTTTTCTCGAGTATATGTACCCTGTTCATGGATAAGCCACAACAGTTTATTGTGCTGAGTTTTTACCAACAGTACAATACCTGGAGTTTCAAGTATTTGTGTAACTCGCAAGCTACCATCTACTTTCACAAGTGGTTTAGATAAGCCAGGTACAACAAGATCACAAACAGGACAGCGTTTTTTCGCATGTCTTGTCTGGCATTTGGGACAAGTCGACCATTGGATATCCGTGAAGATATGCTCTGGTAGCGGTTGTCGTAGGTCTTTGGTAAATACATTCCAAAACCACTGAAGTAATTCCTCTGGTAAGTACTTGTATGGGATAGCTGCTTTGGGATATTTCACTTCAGGATCGAATAATGTAATTCGACGTAAAGGTCGTAAGCCTCCAGGGACTTTCTTTTGTGGATCTTTGGGAGCATAAATTCCTCCGTAAGGACCAACATAAATAAGAGCCTGCATCAACATCACCGCATAAGCATACCAATCACTTGTGGCTTGATATGGTTTGTTCATCCATAATTGACCGTTGTGTTCTTTGGCGATCATAGGATCCAAAAATGTCTGTGTAAAGGTATGACTCATAAATTTACCAAATTGATAACTATCTGTATCAATCATGTATACGTCAGTGCCTTTTACCAAGATATTGAGATCATTTAAATCACCAATCACAATTTGATTCTGATGAAGAGCGATAATATGGTTTTGGAGTTGATGAAAGATGGACATAATTTGTTGTTCATCTACACCAGATTGTTCTCTAAACATCTTATCACTATATCGAATCAATGGGAATGTCTTATCTACAAAAGGCATTACATATCCGATGACCATACCTTTTTGATCATAGACTAAATGCTGTGGTGCAATGACGTTTTGTGGTACATTTGGGGGAAAACTTTTGAGTTTTAACTGATATTCTTTGCTCCTCATAATGGCACCTTGCTGTTGCATAGGGTCTTGTGAGTAACTTGGATGATCAGCTGTCTTAAAGAGTTTCACCACATTTGCGCCTCCATCTATTTTGTAGATTTCCGCCTCGCCTCCTTCAGCAAATGGTTTTCCCAATTTAATAGATTGATTTTTTATAAACACATTCATGATTCAGATGTTTTGCGTTGTATAAGAACTATAGTCGTATCATCATCCAATGGGCCTTTTTGAGTAACTGTTTTGCGTTGTTCCCAATCAATATGAGATGTATCTCTATTGGTTCGAAACAGCAGTTTCCCAATTGCGTATGGATTAGAAAAAAGAACTTCATTGGACAATAATTCATCCAATGAAACATGTTTCAAAAGCGTTTGAGCGCCATCAGTACCCAAGAGCATAGTTTCTACAGTTTCTGTATCTACTATACTAAAAAGTGTGAGTGCCCAATTTTGCATTGGAACATTGAGTGATCGCTGATCCAAAAGACCATATACTAAATAGGGA
Source organism: Candidatus Absconditabacteria bacterium (assembly GCA_037130715.1). Taxonomy (GTDB): domain Bacteria; phylum Patescibacteriota; class Gracilibacteria; order Absconditabacterales; family Absconditicoccaceae; genus UBA5124. The sequence continues at coordinate 425 of JBAXSM010000027.1, read as the reverse complement.
GGGACATTACCGTCCAATGGTTCCTTGATTGTAAGAATTCCATTGATAGCAAAACATCCATCGCCACATCCAAATATATAGGTTTTTTCTTTTAGGATTAAAATTCCCAACACCGTACTTGAAAAATATTCCAAGAGTTGTTGTGAATTGCCGCGAACGAGTACATTCATTTGGCTTTGTAGTTGCAAAGTAAGCCAATTCAAAAAGCGATCTGGATCAGCCAAAGAATCTCGTTTTCCACATAATTTGGAAACGACTTCTTGTTCTAACCAGAAGAGCAAAAGATTTGCTCCTACTTCACTTTTGGCTTGGTTACTACAACCATCTGCCACCAATGCCAGTACAAAATCATCTCCTTGATAGATACGATAAGCGTCTTGGCAATTTTTCTTTTTGTACAGGTGATCACTTCCTAAGATAGATCC
>JBAXSM010000026.1:0-15756 GCA_037130715.1 Candidatus Absconditabacteria bacterium | reverse complement strand
CATAGTGGTGGTCATAGTGGTGGTCATAGTGGTGGTCATAGTGGTGGACACAGTGGTGGACATAGTGGTGGACATAGTACTGGGACTAAAGGTTCCGGTCATGTAAATGTATCTAAAATTGGAGGTGGTTCTCGTGGCGTGAGAAGTTTCGCTAAAGGTGGTTCCAAAGCATTTGCTTCTGGAAAACGATCTGCTTCTTCGAAGTATGTTGGCAAATCATTTACTAAGCCAAAAACTATTTCGAGTTCCAAAACAGCTTGTCATCCTGTAAGCTTTATGTATTCTCGACCGGTGTATTTTGTAAATCCGTATTATCATCATTATTATGGTGGTAGTATGATGCGACATGATACTGCTGTAGTTGATACCAACGCTTTTCACGGATTTGGTAAAGGAGCTTCTGGTGGTGCTGGTGCAAGTCAAAGAAAATTTGATACACAAGCCAACAAAGCAAAAAATGATTCGACCGATATTATGGATATCCAACCCATAAATTATCTATCTGATTTTGCTGGTGTAATACCATTTCCAGAACAATTGAAGATCAACTCTATGATTCGCCGGTATAAAAAACAAACTGGTGTCGAAATGGCTGTGGTGATTCTTCCTACTTTGGGTGATGAAGTGGATATTGATGACTATGCTCAATTACTCTTTGATAAATGGGGTATTGGCGAAAAAGACATTAATAATGGAGTGTTGATTCTGATTACAACAGAAGATAAGATGCTTCGACTTCAACCTGGTTATGGTTTAGAGGAACTGCTTACTGATGCTGATAGCCGTGCTATTGAGGATGCGAATATTATTCCATCGTTGAAAAATGATAAATGGAATGATGGTGTCCTTGGTGGTGTAAAAGCTATTATCAAAAAGTTTGGTACCGGTACCATAGAAGCTACTAAGCAAGCTTATGCTGATAAAAAGGCAAAAGAAGAAGCTGAAAGAGAAAAGACAGTAGGTGATATTCTTATAATTATTGCTATTGCTGTACTTCTTTATATTATTGTGGCAGTTGCCCGTAAGAGAAGAGAAAGAACACTTTATTAAAAGTATTAATTGTATACTTAAAGATCCATGGAGTTTGTCTCTGTGGGTCTTTTTTTTGTTTATAGTATAGTATGTATAGACTTTTTTTATACATTGTGAATTTTTTGTGAGAAATACTAGTTTGTCTTTACATTTTCTAAATTATACTTTTTATATATATTTACTTGACTTTATTGTTAAAATAATTATAACAACTATACGAAGAGTGGTAAAATATTCTTCGCAAACGTGATCATTAACAGAAATACAAACAATTAATATTGAAAAAAAATGACAAACAGTGAAGACAAATCCAACCCTGGCGGATCAAGTTCTGCTTCTGTTGGTGGAGGTACTCCTCCTAAAAAGAAAAGAAGTGTTTTTGGTGCTGTTCTTGATTTTATTGCTCCTGAGGTGCCTATAGATAATTCTGCTACACCCGTAGTTGAAGAATCTGCAGCTGCTCCGACTGTTGCTACAAATCAAAGTATTATTTCACCTGAACATGTTCCTTCCGGTCCTGATGCTATTGCATCTCCTCAGGCAGTTACATGTGACCCTAAAGACGTAGAAAAACTTTATGTTTCATGCGTTTCTTCCGATTCTGATTTGGCTAAATTTTTGGAGTCTTTCGAGTCTCTTGAAAAATATATTCCTGATCAGGTTAATCGTGTGCATGCCGTGTTGGATGCTAATAAAGGTATTGTCGCTCAGAATCTTGTCTCACAAATAGATACGATTCACTTGGCAGGACTTGAACAGCAAAAAACATTGTTTGCTAGTGATGTCTCAACAATGCTTCAAACTCAGTCGAAAGAAGGAAATCAGAAACTTAAAACTCTGGACTCCGACACTAAAGCGGCTGATGCTCAAATTGTTCTAAAACTAAAAGAGATCGAAGTATTGAAAAAAGCAAATGAAGATCGCAAAACTGAAAAAGAAACAGTTGAGGCTGAACTTAAGCAAAAACAGTCTAAAGTAGAGACTCGAAGTGCTCAATTCAATCTTGCTTACGCCGCAGTAAAAGAAAAAATTAACAACATTAAAACACTATTAACAAATTGAGTTTATGGAAAACAACGATTCTATGAGCTTCCAAAGTTTGGATGCTTTACGCGACAAGATCAAATCATTTTGGTCCCGCAAAGAAGGAATGTTGGCACTTGGCTTTCTTGCTATACCAACCGTTCTTATTATTTTGAATGCCAACAAGATTTTGGCTTGGTTAATTGTACTCTTTGAAAACATTATTATTGGTTCTTTATTGGGTATTGTTGCCGGTGTAATTCTTGCTATTATTTTGGGTTGTATCTTTGTTCCTGGTCCGAGAAATGCTATTATTATGTCTTTTAAAGGACTAATGACACGTATTACTCGTGTATTTACGAAAAACTTTGCGATGGAAATTGTCATTGAATTTCGTGATTGGACTCGTGGTTTGATCAGTCAATTGGATAATTCTATTTTGGCTCTCAAAAAGAATATAGCTAATCTTAAAGCTAAAATGGATGCAAATACCAGAGAAGCGGAAAAATACTATAAACTTGCTGAGGCTGAAGAAAACATTGATCCTAATTCTGCAATGATTTCCACATATTCTGCAAATGCTCAAGAGTGGGAAAATTTGAATAAGGATTATGGTCAAATGGTTATCCAATTTAATGAATTGCTCGAATATGCAAAAGAGTATCAAAAAATGGCAAATGTGAAATATCAGCGTTTGACAACAAAGGTTGATGTTATGCAAGCCCGTAAAGAAACTATGGGTAGTGCTGTTTCTACATTTAAATCATTACGGTCGGTAATTCTTGGAGATGGTTCAAAAGATGTGATTTATGCGGATGCGGTAAATTTCTTGAATAAGGAATATACTGATGGTTTGTCTGAAATTGAACATTTCTTGGATTCTTCTTCTGATTTCCGTCATGAAATGAAGCTTGAAGCAATTGTTCAATCCAAACAAGGATTGGATGCGTTTGCAAAATGGAAACAAACCAAATCTACAGTTAAATTGGGAAGTTCTGCTGAACAAGCTACTCCTTCTCGTGGAAAAGGTATTGAATTGAAATCAGGTTTCTTCAATAATTAAGTATTAAAAATTAGAATTTATAAAAAAAACAAACATTAATTAAAAAGTAAAATGGAAAATCTTAATCAACCGCAGACTAGACGCGAAATCGCGCCTGCTGTAAAATTCATTTTTGTAGTTGCTTTAATCCTTGGTGTAATCTTTGGTGGTAAATGGGCTTATAATAAGTACTTTGCCAAAATCAAAGAATCGAAAACCCTTGCAAAATTTGATCTTCCGACTGCGCCGGCAAATGCCGCTGCTTCTGTTGCTCCGTTTGTTCAACCAAGCGAAGAACCCGCTATGCTTAATACGCCTCAGGTTCGTTTTGCAGTGATGGAATGGAATAGTCAATTTGGACTTATGTTTGCAAATGGTGGACCGGTAACTACCAAAGGTAGTATAATGGAAGCCAATAAAGTCAATCTTAAACTTATCCGTCAGGATGATTGTTTTCAGGGATTACAGGGATTGGTTACCTTTGCTCAGGCATATAAAAAAGATCCTAATACAACTGAAGGATATAACTTTTATGCAATCATGGGTGATGCCGCTGGAGGTTTAGTTACCCCGTATTATGAACAACTTATAAAATTGGGTGATGAATTCCAACCGATCATTATTGGTTCTGCAGGTAAATCTTTTGGAGAAGATGCCTTTATGGCACCTGTATCCGTGAGAGAAAATGCACAGAATGCTAAAGGGTTATTGGTTGCAGCTGTTATTCGTGATGGTGACTGGAATATTGTCTGTAAATGGGCTGCTGATAATGGCATCTTAATTAATCCAGATGATAAAGTCTATAATCCAAATGCGATAAACTTTGTGAATGCAACTACTTATTTGGAAGCAGCTAATATGTATGTAACTGGAGCTAAAGTTGGCTTGTGGGTTGTGGACGATAAAGGTGTAAAAACTACAGAAAAAAGATTCGTTCCTGTTTCTGCTGTCACAACTTGGACGCCAGGAGATGTAAATATTGCTAGTTTACGAGGTGGCTTGGTACGTATTGCATCTACGAAAGAATATGCATCTCAAATGCCAAACACTATTATTACTATCAAAAAGTTTGCATATGATCATCCTGAATTAATTGTAAATATGTTGGATGGTATCTTCAAAGGTTCAGATCAGGTTAAATCTTATTCTGCTGCTGTAGAAGCTGCCGGTAATATATCTGCAAAGGTGTATAAGGATCAAGATGGTGCATATTGGACGAAATATTACAAAGGGGTTACTGAATCCGATAAACAGGGTCTTATGGTAGAACTTGGTGGTTCCGCTGTTCATAATTTGGCTGATAATCAGCTTCTTTATGGATTAAGTGGTGGTTCCAATATCTATGCAGACGTGTATAAAGTATTTGGTGATCTTATCGTTGATATGTATCCTGAATTATTGCCTTCATATCCATCGATTGATAAAATTTTGGATGTAAGCTTTATTCAAAAAGTTGCTGCAAAGACGAAAAATATTTCTGCTGCTACAGTACAACAATTTGATCCAAATGCGAAAACCACACAAGTTGTTGGTAAACGTGACTGGACTATTGAGTTTGTCTCTGGAAGTGCAGAATTTACTTCTTCAGCAATTGATCAATTACAAAAATTGAAACGAGATTTAACTGTTTCTGGTGGTTTGCGATTTGAAATTCATGGGTATACCGATAATACCGGCGATCCTGAAAGTAATGTTCGCTTATCACAGCATCGTGCCGACAATGTAAAGGCATGGTTGGAATCGCAAGATCCAGTCAACTTTAAAAATCGTATCAAAGTGATTGCTCATGGACAGGAAGATGCCAAAGCGGATAATTCAACTGCTTGGGGTAGAAAACAAAACCGTCGGGTGCAAATATTGCAAGTAAAATAAAAGCGTTTTCGCTTTTAGGGTCCAGTTTCTTATTTGGGGACTGGACCTTTTTTTTTGAGATAGTATAAAAAATAATTTAAAAACATGTAACTATATGAGTATCCTTAAACAATATCTTCTGCAACCAGCAATGGTTTTTGCAGAAAATGGGTTTGCGACCACAAAAGATGTGTTCACTCCCAATAAAGTCATTAGCAAGGCGAAAATGAGTACTGTTGTTATGGTACAACTTACGCTTTTGTTTACTTTGTGGTTTATGTATGGTTCAGAACTTTTGCCAAATCCCTATGAAATAGGTGTTTCTATGTGGAAACTTCTACAAGCTGGAACGGTAATTGGAGAGCTTCTTACAACACTGACTTTGATCATTCAATCTATGGCAATCACGGTTGTTGTATCATTTGCAATATCGTATTTAACCATTATTCCATTTTTTCGTCCACTTGGTTTTGTTGTATCTAAACTTCGTTTCTTAACGTTGGTTGGATTACAATTTGCATTTACCATTTGGAATCATGGTGATCTTTATAATCTAAAGATTTCTTTATTTGTATTCTCTGTATCGGTATTCTTTATCGATTCAATGATTACAATTATAAATTCAATAGAAAAAGAACGATTTATTCATGCTAGAACAATACGGCTGAGTGAATGGAGAACTGCATGGGAAGTCATTATTTTGGGAACATTTCCTAAAATATTGGATGCTATGCGATCAAATTTTGCAATGGCATGGATGATGCTTACTATGATTGAAGTAATTAGCAAAAGTGATGGTGGAATTGGTGTAATTATGGCAGATCAAAATAAATATCTCCATCTTGATGCCGTTTTTGCAATGCAGCTTATGATCTTGATCTTAGCAATGGGACAAGATGCTTTATTTGGTCTTTTGAAAAAGAAGACATGTGGATGGGCGTTTAATAATATTGAAAAACGATAAAAGCATATGAATGATTTCAATTATACCGCTGATAAAACTATTTTAGAAGCGAAGAATGTCGGTCTTATGATCGGGAGTAATATTATTTTGAGAGATATTAATGTCTCTATCAAAGATTATGTTCGACCTGATGTAATACAAGGTCAGATTATTGGTTTTCTTGGTCCATCAGGAATTGGAAAATCTAAATTCTCTGAAATCCTTGCCGGTGTTATTACCAAAGAAACCGTAGGTATGCATCTTACGGGGGAAGTTTTTGTTGGAAATCCTTTGTTACCAGTTCATGTTGGTAATGTTGGCTTTGTTCAACAAAGATATCCTTTGTTTGATCATAAAACGGTTTATGCTAATCTGGAAATTGCCCTTTCGCATTCTGGGTTAAACCATGAGCAAAAGAAAGAAAAAATCTTTGATATTTTGGACAAGCTCAAAATGAAAGAACATTTCCGTAAAAAACCAAATCAGCTTTCCGGTGGACAACGACAAAGAATAGCAATTGCTCAACAGTTTTTGTGTTCAGATCACTTCATTATTTTGGATGAACCCTTTAGTGGGCTTGATCCTTTGATGGTTGATGAACTTTGTGGACTGATTAAAGCAATTGTGAGTAGGGATGAAATGAATACTGTTATAATCGTATCTCACGAATTAACAGCAACTCTTTCAATCGCTGATACACTTTGGCTTATGGGCCGTGATCGTGATGATAAAGGGAATTTGATTCCCGGAGCAAAGATTCAGCAGGTGTATGACCTTGTTGAAATGAACTTAGCTTGGCATCCGGATATTGCCGCTACTCCAGAATTTGCAAAATTTCGTGGGGAAGTGAAACAAGCATACGCTAAATTGTAGTTTTCTACAATCTTTATAAAAAATCCCGTTGGTTATTACCGATGGGATTTTTTTTAAACAAAAAAAATTTAAACTAAAAGAACTTCCTGAGACAGGAAGTTCCTTTACTAAATAATAAACCTTTAGTTTCTTTTGCCCCATTTTACAATTGCCCATACAATGATACCGATAATCAGGGCTACAAAAATAACCCAAGAGAAGCGCGCAATAACCATCCCAAACCAGTCAATTGCAACTAGTATTCCAGAAATAGAAATTCCCCACCATACAATAAATCCATTGCTTACTGGTTTGTTTCGAATCTGTTGGATAATCCATAGGCATGTAGCGATTACAAATCCTATGACTAGTTTACTCCAGAGCCAGGATAACAGTCCTGCAAATACACTGATGAGAATCAGTACAGTTAACGCAATAAATGCGTATCCTAAAATTTTTTTTACATCATTCATATCTGTTTTTATTTTAATGTTTGTTTGTTATATTTATATATCATTAAAAGTCAAGTTTTAATTGACATTACAATGTAAATATATATAACAATGAGATAAATAAAAAATAAAGTACTAAACAATTAAAAAAAATCGTATGAAAATTATTAAATCATTATTTGGAAAGGCAATTGAAGTTACATTGAAGGCATTATCTATCGTTGGTCATTGTGGACAGGTTGCCAAGGATTTGAAGGTAACCGTTAGAATTCAAAATCAGGTTGAAACAAATGACATGCTTCGTCATTCGGCAATACTTGCTGAAAAGGCTTGGACCGATCTGTTTGAAGACAAAAAACGCGCTCAACTCAAAGGATTTCCTGTGAATGTGGCTGCTGATCTGCTAATTACTATCAAATGTGTAGATGGAAAGACCGATGTCGGACAGTTGTCTGTATCAATTGAAAGCGTATATTTGACAAATGTGGATCCGGAATCTGATGTGGCAGCAGCTTTGAAAGAAATTTTGGAAATGGCTAATGAAGCTATTGATGAAGTTTTTAGTCGTGACCGGTCATTGCTTATTGATGGAAATTCGTTTATGAATCTCTCAAGAACCAAGCAGACACTTGAACTCAATGACTTCTTCGAAGAAAAAATTGAAAAACTATTCCTGGCGGTTTTGGTAAAGAAATTTGTTGCTCAGTGTAACGATAAATAACCTTACCGATATTGGTATTAAGAACTCCCTTTGCTTTTTTGGCAGGGGAGTTTTTTGTTGACTTTCTTTCTTAAATAATTATAGTACAAATGTAAATATATTTAAAAAACATAATATGAAAAAAATGACTCGTTGGGGCGTTGGCCCTAAATTTGGAATCTTAACTTTGTTGTATTCAGCTTTACCCTATCTGATTACAACGTATATTTTTCCAAGTTGGAAATTCTCTGGATTTAGTGTGATTGGGGTGTGTCTGATCGTTGTTGGATGTATTCTTTTTATTTATCCGGCAGTGACAATAGATAAATATTTTAACAATAAGCAGCTTCGTACCAGAGGCCTGTATGCTTATGTTCGTCATCCAATTTATGCAGCATGGATAGTCATTATTATCCCTGGAATTGTGCTTTATTGGGGTGCTTTTTTGGGTCTCACTATCCCCTTTGTGGCATATTGGATCTTCAAACAATTTATCCATGTTGAAGAAGACTATTTGTTGACTCTCTTTGGTGATCAGTATAGACGTTATAGACATAACGTGAATGCTGTCTTCCCTAAATTCTAATTCCTTTTATTAAATCTCTGGTGGTGTTTGTATCATCAGAGATTTTTTGTATACAAAAAAAGAGAGCCGGAAGACCAGACTCTCTTTAAATGTGCATGTCATTATAACTTATTTCCTTAGTTTATATCCTATTATATACATCAATATAGATGGAATAATAATGATTGAATGAATGTAGTTGCCACGTAACAGTAGTGCTACACCAAAACCTAAGAGACAATAAACATAGGAATGTCTTGTAAGATAGCTTTCTCTCTTGTAATATTTCCCAATTAGGAAGGAGAGAATTAATAAAACAATCATACCTATAGCCGTCAAAATATTCAAGTCTTTCATAATGTTTGTAATTTATATTTGTTTATACGTTTTGTACTTCTAATAAATATTAAAGAAGTTCGTTGCGGATTCAAATACATTCCCTTTTGAAGGTTCAATAGGTGCATCGAATGCCATAACATCAGTTATCTTAAAATCTATTCCACGTTTCATTTTCCTACTTTTGGGATAGATAGATAAACCACTGTTTTTGTGTAAGCTAATTGTTTTTTCTGCAAACTCGAACGCAATATCTGTTGAACATAATCCTTCATATGCAGTTCTTTTTATTGCATATAGATCGTTGTAATGTTCTAAATAGCTAAATAAGCTATCTTTTCTGTTTACAATTTTTACCTTCATATCGCCGTCTTCATTTGGTCCGCTTAACACTTCAAATGTGTAATCTCCCAAAACTACGAAACGATTGTGAACGATTTGTTCTTTTGCGCAACTTGAGAATATAACAAGAATACCGATAATAATTACTAAGTTTTTCATAATGTTTTTGTTTTATTTTGTTAGTTATTTTGGTTAGAATATAAAAGGCTCTATGAGCTTGACTTTTTGTTTGTATAGTATATATACATATTTTTTAACAAAAGTCAAGTGTATTTTATATTACTTAATTTTTGTGTGCATATGTATTGACATTTTCTTTCTTTTCTTTATAGATGTATGTAGTTTATTTTGTTATTATATTTCATGCTTCTAGAAGATATAAACTTTGACAAGTTTAATCAAAGATCTGTGAATGCTATAGATGAAGCCTATACTTTGGCTCTTAGTAAACACCAAAATCCTGTGGATGTATGACATCTTCTCTTTTCTTTGTTGGATCAGGGAGATGATACTATAGATGCAATTCTTGATGTAACAGGCAATACAGTGGATTCTATCAGAGCTGCTATAAAGACTCAAATTTTTGATCTTCTCAAGCTTGAAACTTGATTTTTGGATCGCAGTGATGTTCATATGTCTCGTGCTTTGAGTTCTCTTTTTAAATCTGCCCAAAGAAGTGCAGAGGAACTCAATGATGCTTATGTAAGACCTGAACACCTGTTGTTGGCTATATCTCAATCTAAAAATACTACTGGATATATGCTCAATACTAAATGAATTTCCGCAGATAAAATATTACAAGTTATGCAGAAAAGAAGAATGCAATCTCCATGAGAATCTGTACCTATTGATGTTGAACACTATCAACGTGATATAAAATCAGATGAAACTTCTTTGATAAACTCTTCTGAAAATCTCACTACACTTGCAAAAAATCATACACTAGATCAAGTTTTTTTTAGAGATGAGGAAGTAAATAATATCATTCAAATATTACTTCGTAGCTACAATAATAATGTGATTGTGGTTTGAGAACCATGATCTGGAAATACCTCTCTTGTCCATGCGCTAGCTCAAAAAGTTTCTAGTAATGAAGTCCCTGAAAATTTACAAGGTACTCAGATTCTCTCTCTGGATATGGGTGATTTATCTATGGGAAATAAGCATTCATGAGACTTAGAAAAAAAATTACAAACTATTTTGCTTGAAGCTGGTCATTCAACTAAACCTACCTTATTGTTTGTAGATGACTTTCAAAATTTGGTAGATTTGTTTAAAAATCAATCAATGACTGATTTGTGAATCTTATTGAAATCTTGTCTGTCTAAATCAAATGTAAAAATTATTTGAACTACAGATGTGGCTTCATATGGTAGAATTCAGACAAATCCATTGTTGGCGACTTTGTTTCAAAAAGTAGAGAATCGTCCTACAACTCTTGAAGATACTACGACAATTTTGAGATACCAAAAAGATAAACTTGAACATCTTCATTCTATCGGAATTTCAGAAGAAGCAATTTCTTATGCTTTGCAATTTTCTGATAGATATATTTCTGATAGAGAATTCCCTGATAAAGCTATCGCTTTGTTGGATGAAGCCACTGCGAGAAAAAAGATGAATATGCTTTCTTTGCCAGATAGTCTTTTGAAGATCAAACAAAAACTTCTTAGATTAGAGACAGAAAAAACTCTTCTTACCGCACAGAATAATCCACATAACCAATCTAAATTGGATGATATTCTTAAGCAAACAGAAACTTTAGATAAAGAATATTCCGCTTGATTGGCAAATCGAGAATTCAATAAAACACTTTTTTTGAACATTCAATGATTACATAAACAAGTTTTTGACCTAGAACAAACTCCTTCAACAGCAAATCAAGAAAAGATTATTTCTCTTAAAAAAGAAATCTCTGATCAGTCAAAAACATTCAAAGATATTTTGACTATGCCAGTAAGTGGATTGGTTTCCAAAGAAGATGTGGCTTGAGTAGTTTCTTTGAAAACAGGAATTCCTATGGATAAAATTAATAAAACTGAATCACAAAAACTTCTGGAATTGGAGAGTCTTTTGTCATCTAAAGTTATTGGACAGGATAAAGCAGTAACTGCTTTGAGTAATGCTGTTAGACGTTCTAGATCTGGTTTGAGTGATCCTAAGAAACCTATTTGATCATTTATTTTCTTGTGATCAACTGGAGTTTGAAAGACAGAACTTGCTAAATCTCTCGCTGAGATTCTTTTTGATGATGAAAAATTCCTTATTAGAATTGATATGTCTGAGTACCAAGAGAAACACTCTGTTTCTAAATTAATTGGATCACCTCCAGGATATGTAGGATATGATCAATGAGGACAACTTACTGAGGCGATCAAAGAAAATCCATATTCTGTGATTCTTTTTGATGAGATAGAAAAAGCAGATCCGGATGTGTTTAAGCTCCTTCTTCAAGTTTTGGATGACGGAAGATTGACGGATGGGAAATGAAGAACAATAAGCTTCAAAAATACTATTATTATAATGACATCAAATCTCTGATCGGATGCTATTATACAAACATTTGATGAAATTAAAGCTGATCAAGAAAAAAATCCAGAAGAAAATACTGCTCCAAAAGAAGATACTTCAGCTCAAAAACTCAAAGAATTGGAAGACTTTCTCAAAGAGTCTGTGAAAGAAAAATCTAGTCCAGAGTTTCTCAATAGAATCGATGAATTTATTATGTTCAATCCTATCTCTAAGGAAATGATTACGCAAATATTGGAAATTCATTTAAAAAAATTTGAGAAAATAGTATCTCAAGAAAAAAATATTACCTTGCAAATATCTGATCAAGCCAAAGATTTCTTGGCTACAAAATGACGAGATCCTGCTATGGGAGCACGTCCTGTGAAGAGAGCTATTCAAGATTATTTAGCAAATCCATTGTCGAAGAAGTTAATTTCTTGAACATTTGGAGAAGGGGATTTGGTTCTTGTGGATATTGAAAATGGAGAACTTTCTTTCAAAAAGAATTAATCAAAAAGAATTAATCAAAAAAAACACCCTGCAGCTTTGTGGGGTGTCTTTTCTTATAGAATTTATCTTATTTTTTGTAGTACTCTCTCGTAATTAATCTCATTAATGAAGGTAAATAAATCAAGGTAATAAAGAATGACATAAGCAATCCACCGATAAAGGATACTGCCATGGAACCAAACATTTCGTCCTTGAAAGCCAGAATTAATAATCCTATAATGGTTACTAATTTTGTCAAAAATATTGGAATGAATCTCTCTGCAATACTCATTCTAAAACTTTCTAGCACAGACATTCCTTTGATTTCATAAAATTCTTTGAAGTCTTCGATGTGGATTAAGGCCTGATTTACTCAGACTCATAGGACACCAAAGATTCATAGCTGAGCAACAAAGGTAAATTTGAATCCAAAGAGTGCTAAGATAGACATTGATCATCCAACAGAAAGGAAGATACTTGTGATAATGACTGTCGCATATTTCACATTATTAAATTGAATAATCAAAACCATATACATTAATACAAGTCATAGAGCCATGGCTATTCATAAATCCTTTGCACTATCTGTTTGAGATTGCACATCTCCAGCTGCTTTGTAACTCAGTCAAACCGGTAATGGTTTGGCTTTGATAATAGCATCTATTTTGGGAGTTATATCAGCGAGTGCTACAGAATCTATTTTATCAGCATCTATCAAAATTACTTTCTCTCCATCTAATTTACTAATTCATTTGAGTTCTGGTTCAATTCTTTTTTCTTTGATGATTTGAGACATATAGATCTTTCAAATTCTGAGATCATCTAAACTTCATTTAGTTTGAAGAAAGGCAACCAAAGAAAGAGAATCATCTCCAAATTCGCTAAAATCTTTTATTTTAATTCCATTTGGTTCATAGTCAGAATTTTGAACTGCTACCATAGCAAGTATTGCAGACATGTTTGTAATACCAAGACTCTTCAATAAATTTTCATCTAGAATATATTTGATCTTTCCGTTTGTATATTCTATGGATGCATTTACATTATAGACACCTGCAATCTTTTTGATATCTGGAAGTATACTTTGAATATATTGATTGATCTGTGTATAGTCTTTCCCTTGGATATAAAATCCAATTGCTTTCCCTGAAGGAGGTCATGCTTTTTGTGTAAGAGGGGCTATATCTTGTATAAAAGAATATTTCTTTTTGATTCCTGATGAGAAAAATTGCTGTAAATCTTCGACAACTTGATATGATTTTATTGTTCTATTTTCTCATGCTATCAGTCTAATATTGAATGCAGCTAGATTATTATTTCCACCATCTCAACCTGCAGAGATGATACTTGCTCCATTTTGGCTTCCCAAATCTAAGGAAATATCTTTGATTATTTGTGGATATTTAGTATCGATATATCCCAATATTTCATTAGCAAGTTGGTTAGTATATTTTTGGTTGTCTTCTATGCTTATACCTGGAGCATATTTAACATTGATCCATACATTATTTGAATCTGAATTTCCCATGAAATCCACTTTGAGAAGTCATAATGGTATAAGTGATAATGATCACAAAAAAAATAAGATAAAAATAGCAACTACTCTAGCTGCTCATGCTTTGGTAGCACTTATCTTAGCAAATCGATTTGCAAATTTCTTTCCTGTTTCTTCTAGATAACTCAATGCTTTATTAATTTTATATTCAAATCCTGGTTTGTAGACATATGTTGCCAAAACCGGTAATATAATAATAGTGATAATCAAAGAAATGGTAAGATTCGAAATAATTGTCACTGGCATAGGTTTCATAAATTCTCCCATAATTCCACTTAGTCCGAAATATAATGGTACAAAAATCGCTATGGTTGTAGATGTCCCAAATATAATAGGTCTTGCATAGTTTTTCAATGAATCCCCAATTGCCAGCCAAATATCGTTGTTGTATCTCCTTAGTCACATGACGATTCATTGGACAATAACAATCAAATTATCAATCATTACTCAGAGCACCAGAATCAGCGAAAAAGAAACTATGTTGTTGAAGCTATAGCCGATTCATTTGAGAAAACTAAAATCAGTGAGATACACAATCAAAAATGAAATTAATATCACCATAGATGATCTAAATCCCAAGAAAAACATAATAATAATAAATACCAACAATCCTGTTTCCCAAAAATTTTCGATAAATAGATTATAGACTTTGTTGATATTTTCTAATTTAGATGTGGTTTCTACAAATTGAAATTCTTGATTGGTTTTTGAAAAATCAGCGACCTCTCATTTTAAGTCTTTGATGAGTTGTTCTATACTATATCCTGGTGCCTTGGTAATTTGAAATGATAGTGCGTTTACGCTTTCTTTCTTTTGTCGATTACTAAAAATATATGAAGATCTATTGCTTCATTTATAGGAAACTACTACATCACCTATATCTTGTACTTTAATAGTTTTTCCGTCTTTGTTTATAATATCATAATTTTTAATCTGATTTACAAGTCCGGTTAGATTGTCATCATAGTTGGTCATTTCAAATGAGAACAGCTTGTTATCCATATCTTTTTTGTCAGCAGGCATTTTGACAAATGCTCATTTGAGGATTCCGATAATTGCAGAAATATCTAATTCTAGCGCAGATATTTTTTCTGCATCAAAATTTATTTTTATTTCTTGTGTGGGTTTTCCAATTACTGTCACTTCTCCAATTCATGGAATAGATTTAATTTTTTCTTCAAGGATTTTAACTTTATCATAAATTACGGATGTCGGATAATGCGCAGCTATAGAAAATGTGTACACCGGAGCATTGCTGATATCAACTTTTTTGAGGCTCGGCATTTTGACATCACTTGGTAGTGTTGGATAGATTTGGTCTATTGCTGCCTTGATGTCATTGGTTGCATTTACATCACTTTTGGATGGATAAAATTCCAAAACGATCATTCCTATATTTGCAGAACTTGTAGAAGTAACTTTTTTTAGAAGTGAGATTGATTTAAATTTTTGTTCAAGTTTATTGACAACTTGCTCTTCTATAGTTGCAGGATCAGCTCCTGGGTATACAGCAGATACTATGTAATTCGGAATATTTATAGATGGTTCAGCTTCTTTGGGAATACTTATTACTGAAGAAATTCAATATAATGCAAAAAATATTGCTATGAGGAATATTGAGATTTTGTTAGATTTGAGAAATGTAACCATTTATTGTACATTTGTTTATATAATAAATATGGATTAGAAGCGTTTAATCTTTTTTTACCGCCTTGCCCGCAGGGCATTTCTTTCCCTCATTTAATTTACTATTGTCTGACCTATGCTTGCTCCGCTTAGTACTTTGACTAACTTGTTGTTTATATCTCATAAATCGACCTTAGTCTCTACAAATCCAGTTCATTTTTGAATTCTTAGATAATTTCCATCTAATTTTGAGAATACGAAACTGATTGGAATCCATACTTCTTTGCTATCCATTTGTTTCAAAAATTGAATATTTAGTCTATCTCATTCTTTTATTTGAATCTTTGGATTAATTATTTCGTAGATATAATTTTGAGTTATGGTGTCTCTATAAGGAAGTTCGTATTCAATTTGTCCTACTCCAAGCAAGGTATCTC
>JBAXSM010000025.1:0-16095 GCA_037130715.1 Candidatus Absconditabacteria bacterium | reverse complement strand
ACAATTCTTTCAAAATTTTAAACTCATGATTTTTACCAAACAATTTGTCAGCATCAGACTGACTCAAATGTATGTGTCTATTAGAAATTCACACAGGTACTCTCATAACAACAAATATTTACAGAATAAAATAACAGGCAGGAGTATAGTTTTTTGCTGAGAAAATACAAGAAAAAGAGAGAAAACAAATGTTTTCTCTCCGTATAAATTATTTTTTGAATCAAATCTGTATCTAGTTCTTGAGCAGACGACCACTATACCCATCCTCAGTAATATCATCATCCCAGATCCATCCATTCTTAGTGAAGTTTGCAGAATAACCACCAGACAACCACACAGTAGATTGAGTTCCAACACCATAAAAAGTCTTATCATTAGGACTCCAACAACCGGAAAGGTGTCAATTAAGTTCTTGCGTAAAGAATTCTTTATATTCCTCTGAGTCATCCGGTTTATATTTCATTTTTTTCTTAAGATCATCTATCGTCATAAGGTATTTGGTTTCTACTTCTTCTCGTGTACAATTCTTTGCTTTCTTCACTTCTCTAATAAGTGCCTCGTAAGTAAGAAATATCTGTTCTCATTTTGCAGGTCATTCCAGATATTCTAGTACATCTCAGGTTGCATTTACTTTTACTGTTTGTTCTTTTCCTATAAATTTTGCAAGTATTGGATTACGTTTATCTTCTTTTGTAACTTCTTGCCAGTCCCTGCTATTTATTTTGAAGGTATCTTTTTCAAATTCTAGTGATTTCTTAGCTACCTCGTTGGCATCTATCAAATCTGACTTAGTAGCAACCAAAATCATCAACTCTCTTGCAGTTAAATCTTTAAATTCCTCTCTTTTGAGAATTTCTGAAGCATTTTCAAATGTCACATTAACATTTCCATCTATTGGTGCCATGATATAGAGGTAATAAAATAAATATTTTTATAATTATAATTGTTTTTTATTATTTGTCAAATATATTAATAAAAAAATAGGTATCAAAAAAAAGCCACCCGAAAGGATGACTTCTTAGATATTTTCTAAATTCAAATTATGCACTTTTCTTGCTATACAAATATCGATATGCGATAGACAAAAACACTGCTCCTCAGATAATATTTCCTATCGTCACAGGAAGCAAATTGTGAATGAATATATTTGACAAAGTCAAACCAGAAACGTCTACCCCCTCAGCAACTACACCACCCATTTTCAATACATAAGCAAATGGCAAATAAAACATATTCGCTACAGAGTGTTCAAATCATCCAGCTACGAAGGCGGTTATTGGGAAGATAATCCCCAAGACTTTGTCCGCAGTAGATCTACCGCTCCAAGCCAACCAAACACCGAGACATACCAAGATATTACACAAGATACCAAGTGATATCGCCTGCATAAATCCGTAATCCAATTTATGTAATCCTACAGTCATAGCCAAATCTCAGATACCACCATTGGTATACCATCCACCGACATACACCAAAGCGACCACAATCAAAGCTCAAACGAAATTAGCCAACCAGATTAATGTCCAGTTCTTAAACAGTTGAAGCCAAGAAATCTTCTTCTTCAAAAGAGAACTCACCAACATAACATTACCCGTAAACAATTCTGCACCAGCGACCATCACCAAGATAAGTCCAAGTGAAAACGCTAATCCAGCGATAAATCTAATAATACCATACGGCACATGACCAGCAGCTAATCCAGCGATACTAGTCAATGAAAATACAGCACCAATTGCGATAAACATACCTGCTAAGATACCAGCGACAATAGTGTGACCCATTTTACCAGTAGCTTTTTTGTACCCAACTTCTTCAGCTTTTGCAGTAATTTCTGCAGGAGACAAACAATCCATAAATATACTAATATATAATGTAAAAAAACATCATGCCACTATGTCATCTCCGCTTTGTCAGTTGCGGCGGAGATCCAAGTGAAACTAGTTAGATTCCCGCCGCAAATTCTTTAAGCGGGAATGACACTCAAACTATCCTCTAATCACAACTTTTGCGAAATATTGATCAAAGACAGCCTTGGCTGCTTGTGCCTGTTCATGGGTAGTCATAGGTATTCCATCAAGTTCATATTTCATACCGAGTTCCTCATATTTGTAGACACCAAGATTATGATATGGCAAAATTTCCAATCTCTCAATATGCTTAAATTGACCATAACGTTTACCGATTTCATGCATATCATCTGGATTATCAGTATACCCAGTAAGGAGTACATATCTAATCCACATTTGTTTCTGATGTTCTTCCAAATAAGAGATTAACTTCAGAGTATTTTCATTGGATTGACCAGTAAGTTTTTTGTGAAGATCGTTGTTGATCTGTTTGATATCTACCAAGAATAAATCAGTTAATTCGATCATTTCCTTAACATCATCATTTCGTGGAAATCCATTGGTATCTACTGCGATATGAATCCCTTCTGCCTTCAACATACGAAACAAAGGAATCAAATCCTTGGCCTGCAACATAGGTTCTCCACCAGACACCGTAAATCATCCATGAGTCCCAAAATATGGTTTTGTGTCCAATACCTGTCTCATAATTTCTTCTGGCGTAGTTTCCTCTCCTCCTACCAATGGAATAGTATCAGGATTGTGACAATAGAGACATTTAAACATACATCCTTGTAAAAACACTACAAACCTCAAACCAGGTCCTTCATGCGCACCAAAACTCTCAAACGAGTGAACTCTCAACATATTTCAGAAGATTTACTGATTAAAATTAACGCGATATTTTATATGAATTTCCTAGGTATAATCAACGGAAAGAAGAAAAAAAATCTGATTTTATTTGTACGTTTGGATCGAGCAAAAATATATATTTATTTGACATTCACAATACACTATCTATTGACTTATATATGAATATATGTATATTATATATGAAGTTGTCATTAACAAAACACGGGCGTACGCGAAAACCCATACAAAGAGTAGCGAAAAACACAAAATATATAAAATTATGTTTGAAATTATTTTTGGTCTATTATTGATCATTGCTTGTGTCCCATTGGTACTTAAAGTTATCAATGCAGTACGTGCTGATTATTACAATGGTACTTATAAAGTACGATACGACGAAGCAGAAAAGAAACAATATCCTCAAAATTGGGGATTTGGTATTGCATTACCCATTGTGGTACTTCTCTCATGGATTGGCTTTTCAGTTTTCTCTCATTATTCAGTTTCGTACTGGTGGTATCAGGAAGTTGGAAGAACCGATGTATTCTGGACCCTATTGATTCCCAAAATTAAAATATTTTTTATTGTTTTTATCGAATTGTTCATCGGATTATGGGCATTCAGCTTCTTTCAATATAAATATTTTCTTGGGAAAAAATGGTCTCAACTTATCAGTGCCGGATTTGCCTTTCTATTAGCTATGGTAAGTGCATTATGTATTGCCGGTGAATGGCAATCTATATTGATGTATCAAAATCAAGCTAGTAGCAGTATCTTGGATCCTATCTTTCATCAGAATGTAAGTTTTTATCTCTTTTCGGTGCCATTATTTGATAGTTTATTAACTAATCTCCAAACTATTTTGGTGTTGGTATTAATCTATTCAGTGGTATTGTTTGTGATAAAACTTGTGCAAGATGATGAAGAAGTTGATCTCCTACAAATTGTTTCATTGATTCCTACTTCGGTATGGATTATTGTAGCATTATGGTGTGGAACTGAGATCTTTGCTAAACAATTGGCTATCTATCAATTGATGTATGATGATCATGGATTATTTGCCGGTATCAATTATGTAGGAGAACAAGTTCGTATTCCTATATATCATTCCGAACAAATTATCTTTGGTATTTTGGGGATTATTACCCTGACTATACCGTTCTTCAAAAAAGCTCAAAAGATGTTTGGTTTCTTAGCTTTAGCGACTGCTCTTGTAGTATTTACCGGACTTTTGTTACCTCTTTTTTTGGCAGCATCAGTCAACACTATTTGGATTATTGTAGTAGGTATCATGGTTGTTATATTCGCAATATTGTATTGGGTTGCATGGACCAAAAAATTACATAAGGAAGTATTGGTTTTGATAAACATTCTTGTGTCTATCTTTATCGTTCAATTTCTTGTGAATTTAGGCATTGTGCCTGCTGTAGTTCAATCGGTCTATGTCAGTCCGAGAGAAAAACAGATTGAAGCTCCGTATATCAAAAACAACATTGCATTTACCAAAGAAGCTTTTTGCTTGACTAACGAATATCTGGTAGAGAAATCTATCACCTATTCAGAAAATCTTACTAAAGAATCTCTGATAAAAAACCGCCAAACTATCGACAATGTCAGAATCTTAGATCATGAAGCTACTGTAGAGCTGTTGGATAATTCCCAAACGGAAACACAGTATTATCATTTCAATGATATTGATGTCGATCGCTATCCAAATCCGGATGGCACCAGTACAATGTATTTTGTAGGTGCACGTGAAATGAACCAATCTGGTTTACAATCTAAAACCTATTATAATACAAAGTATGTATATGGTCATGGATATGGCTACGTCAAAGCACGTGGAAATACCTATGATGTAAGTACAGGCTATCCTATCTTGGATGTCAAAGGTATGCCAATCAAAGTTGGTGAACCTCGTATTTATTATCAAGAAGGGACTTGTCCGGACTTCTTCTATGTGAATAGTAATCAGAAAGAAATTGATTACCCTGTAGAAAAGGGTGAAGTAGAATACAATTACACGGGTAAAGGTGGTATGCCAATAAATTCTCTCTGGAAAAAAATCTGCCTTGCAGAACAATATGACTGGAGATTACTTTTTGGATCCGCACCGGTAAATGCTTCTACCAAAATAATGATCAATAGAAAGGTGTCTGATCGGGTTTCTGAAATTTGTCCGTTTATTTCTTGGTCAAATGATGCATTATTTGTAACTCGTCCAAATGGTAAAACGGCTTGGATTCTCAATGGATTTTCCATCAGTAAACATTTTCCATATGCATCTAGTTATGATGCAGAATCTTGGAGTACGAATGGTGGAGAATTTAATTATATTAGACATTCAGTGAAAGCTGTTGTAGATGCTTTTGATGGTAGCGTAGAATTCTATGTCATAAATGACAAAAATGATCCTATTATCAAAACAATGCAAAACATTTTCCCTGGTATGTTTAAGCCATTGAGTGCTATGCCCAAAGATTTACAGAAACACTTAATTTATCCTGAATATTATTTCAAAGCTCAAGCATCTATGTACCTCAAGTACCATATGAGTGATCCTTATGAATTCTATCAACAGGATAAAATCTGGAGGGTTGCGAATGAGAATACAAAGGGAGACAAACGCAAAATGGAACCCCGGTATATGCTTCTTCGCTTACCTAACGAAAACAAAGAAAAGTTTGTCATTACTATCCCATTTACTCCCAAAGAGTTAAGTGAAAACAAAACCAGAGATTATCTCACTGGTTGGGTTGCTGGAGAATGTGATGCCGATCATTTCCTTAAATTCAATGTCTACGTGTATCCCAAAGGTGAAGAAATCTGGGGTCCATGGATGATAGAGAATGCGACAAACACTGAAGCTGAAATCAGTAAATCATTTAGTCTTTGGGGACAAAAAGGAAGTAATGTATGGCAAGGTAGCATCATGTTGGTGCCACTGGATAATACTATCATTTCTGTTGAACCTATAGTCGTTCTCGCGAAAACCGAGGATGGTAAGGAACAACTCCCAAGTATCAAAATGATTGTAGCATCCCAAAATAAGCATTTAGCTTGGGGACGTACTACTGAAGAAGCTTTATATAACTTACTGCAAGGTAATAGACCTCAGGAAGCGGAATCATTTTCTGGCCCTGTTCAATCTGTTTATGACAACTATCAGGTGACTATCCCTGTGGTAAGTAAAAATGGTACAGTCTCTTCCAAGACTATCTCAGCATCTTCGCAAGAAAATGCTATGAAAGAGCTTGAAAAGGCGATTAGTAAATTTGAGGAAGGTCTTTCTATTCTCAAAGGCGCTGTCAAACAAATCCAGACTAAGAAGTAATTCTTCGAATGTCTCACTCAATAAGAAGCAGCTTGGTTTTGTGCCAAGCTGTTTTTTTGTTACAAAAAAAATCCGACCGCCATTACAGCAGTCAGATTTCTTTTTTATGTTATAATAATAATTACATAGATTCGTGGAATGTTCTAGCAATAACTTCTAGTTGATGAGCTTTGGAAAGTCTCACGAAGTTAACTGCGTATCCAGATACTCTGATAGTCAATTGAGGATATTTTTCTGGATGTTCATAGGCATCTACCAATGTTGCTCTGTTGAGGACATTTACATTGAGGTGATGAGCATTCTTTGTGAAATATCCATTCATCAAGTTTACAAGATTATCTATTTGTTCTGGCTTGTCAGCTCAGATTGCACTAGGTACAATAGTGAAAGTATTTGAGATTCCATCTTGTGCACATTTATAATCAAATTTTGCAACTGAATTCAAAGAAGCGATAGCTCCATGCGTATCACGACCATGCATAGGATTAGCTCCTGGCGCAAATGGTTCTCCAGCTTTTCTTCCATCAGGAGTAGATCCTGTATTCTTTCCATACATTACATTAGAGGTAATAGTTAGGAGAGAAAGTGTTGAATTAGCATTTTTGTATGGAGTGTGTTTTGCAAGTTCTTGTGAGAAGTAGAGGGCAATTTCCTGAGCCAATGTATCTACTCTATCATCATCATTACCAAATTTTGGAAAATCTCCGTCAATTTGGAAATCCTTAGCAATACCATTTTCATCTCTAATTGGAGTAACTTTAGCATATTTGATAGCAGACAATGAATCAGCAATGATAGAGATACCAGCTGCTCCATATGCGATATCAATACCATGATTACTATCTACAAACGCCATTTGAGCCTTTTCATAGTAGTATTTATCGTGCATATAATGAATAATGTACATTGATTTTGCATAGACTCTAGCGACATCTGCCATTACTTTTTTGAAATTAGCAAGCACTTCATCATATTTCAAGACACCATCTGACAAAGTAGGAATATCATTTAACATAAGTTCAGCACCTTCTTCTTCACGACCACCATTGATAGCCATCAACAAGGCCTTCGGCAAATTACATCTGGCTCCAAAATGTTGGATTCTTTTTCCAATTTCTTGGTAGGATACACAACAAGCGATTCCATAGTCATCACTATGACGAATCTTTCTCATAAGATCATCATTTTCATATTGGATAGATGAGGTATCTATAGACACCTGAGCACAAAAATCTTTGAATCCTTGTGGCAAAGCTTGTGACCATAGAACCGTCAAGTTAGGTTCTGGAGATGCTCCAAGATTATATAATGTTTGCAAAAATCTAAATGAAGTTTTAGTAACTTTAGTTCTTCCATCAGCCATTTGACCTCCGATAGATTCAGTTACCCACGTAGGATCTCCACCAAAAATATCATCGTAGGCAGCTGGTCTCAGATGTCTCACTAATCTCAATTTCATCACAAAATGATCAATATATTCTTGCGCTTTAGCTTCATCAATAAGTCCTGCTTTCAAATCTTTCTCCATATAAATATCCAAGAAAGATGAGACATTACCTAGAGACATCGCTGCTCCATCTTGTTCCTTAACAGCTGCTAAGTATGCAAAATACACAAATTGTACAGCTTCTTGAGCTGACTGAGCTGGCTTAGAAACATCAAATCCATAGCTTGCTGCCATAGTCTTTATATCTTTCAATGCTGCGATTTGGAGAGAAATTTCTTCTCTAAGTCTTACAGATCGATCTGTCATATCTCCATCCAAAGCTATTCTATCTTGAATTTTAACAGAGATAAGATGATCAACTCCATACAAAGCAAGTCTTCTGTAATCTCCAATAATTCTTCCTCTAGCATAGTTATCAGGTAATCCAGTTACCACATGTTTAGAACGAAAATGTTTAATTTCATCGTCGTATGCTGAGAAAACTGCATCATTATGATTTTTTGTATAATGAAAAATATCAATAACTCTAGGAGAAACAGTAAGTCCTCTTTCTTTGACCGCACCTTCAACCACACGAATACCTCCAAATGGTTTCAAGGCTCTCTTCAATGGCTCATCTGTTTGAAGACCAACAATAGATTCAATATCCTTGTCAATATATCCAGGAGCATGACTTGTAATAGTAGAAATTGTTTCTGTATCGATACTTCTACAACCATTATTGTCTCTCTCTTCTTGAAGAAATTGTTTGCATTCATCCCAAAGTTTTACCGTATTTGCTGTAGGTCATTGGAGAAAAGACGCATCACCCTCATAAGGAGTAATATTGTCTGCGACAAACTTTTTAACATCAACCACATAGATAGAATCAGTCATTACCACGATATATTTAACAAATAAAGTCTCATTAAAATTCACAAGACGGAATACTAGGAATATTATACCCAATTTCAAGAGAAAATGCAAATTTTCAACGGATTTATATGACTACACATATTTTCACAAAAAAAGGAGAATTTAAAAATAAAAAACTATCCTTGATATTAAATTTCTTTTCTCTATAAGCAAAAACGTAGTTTACGGGCGATTAGCTCATTTGGCTAGAGCGTTTGCTTGACGTGCAAAAGGTGACTGGTTCGAATCCAGTATCGCCCAAACTTACAACAAATTTTGTAATCAAAAAAAATCTATGCGTCTCCAAGAAGCAGAAAAGAAACTCAATTGAGCTCTCTTACATCTTATCATATGATTTTCCTTTATTGCCGATTCCAAAGAAGATATCGGTATTTTTCTTAAAAAGCATACTATCGAAATAATGCACCACCTCTTAGAACAATATAAATTTTACAAAGAACGATATCTCAAATTCAAACAATTTCTCAAAGAAACTAAAGAAGAATTAAGAAATCTCAAAGACGAAGTAAAGAAAAAATAATTTCTTATAGTTATCGAAGAAAAAGTAGTCAATGATTTTGGTTGGCTCCAGGTCATACCCCGCCGGCAAGGCAGTAAAGAAGAAAGAAAAAAATAAAATATCTAATCAATTTCTCTCCTAATTCCCCTATCTAATCTCACTAAACATTCATAGACAATAGTTTCACTCGCTTCTGCCAACGCATAGATGGTATTGGGCATTTTTTGATCAGCAGAAATCAGTTGAACTTCATCTCAGACATGAATTTTTTCATCAATCAAAAATGATGAGAGATTCATACAAATTGTTCCTATTTGTGGGAGTTTCTTTTTTCAAACAATATAGGTGAGTTTGCCAGAAGCTACTCTAGAAAATCATTCTGCATATCCAAAAGGAACCGTAGCCACCACTTCCCTATCGTGATGTTTATGTTTATGTCCATAACTCACTCAATCTCCAGGCCATACAATATGTGTAGACACAATTGTAGATCGCAATTCTAACGCTGGGCGTAATGGTTTCGTCAAAACAAAAGCAGAATCTTCCTTTTCCAATGGACTATATCCATATAGAGACAATCCAGGTCTCCAAGCATTAAAAAAATCTTCCTTTAACTTAAACATAGATGCACTATTCCCAATATGTCTCCAACGAGGCGCATGTCCATATTCCAAAATTTGATAATATGCTTTTTTGAAAATCTGAATTTGCTGTTCAATCGTGCTCGTATCAAAATCATGGTGTTGAGATTGATCAGGGAGATCAGCCGAATGGAAATGAGACATCACCCCATCCACAGTAATATGTGGATAATTTTTGAGTTCTTCCAAAAATAATTTGAGATTATCGATATCAATTCATTCTCTATTCATTCCCGTATTGAGAAAGAGATGAATTTTAACATGTTTATTGCGACGACCAAGTGCCTTGAGTGTATCCATATTATAAACAGCAAATGCAGTTCTCTTAGCATCAAACCATCTATAATTTGTCGGCAAGGTTTCTCACAAGACCAAGATATGATGATCAGAATATTTCTTTACAATTTGATATTCAGGATAACTATCAACTACGACATATGACACATCTACATTACGTAAAATCTTCACCATTTGTTTGAGTCCATGTCCATAGGCATTAGATTTAAGGACAGGAAAAACAGCAGAAGTTGGCTGCAATGACTGCAGATATTCCAAATTATGTAGGATAGAAGATTTACGGATATGTATCGTATTCATTGGAGAAACATTAGGTCCAAAGATAGTTTTCAAAAAATCCAACATATATACAAATAGAAGATAAATACCACAGAAAAAAGTAAGGATTGAAGTGAAGTATTCAAGAGGAAAATCTTGCTTTTGAAAGTAACTTACATATACAAGAGATGATATATTTATTTAGTAATCTTCACACAAATGGCAGAATATAAATCAACAACAGAAGAAAACAAATGTATATTTTGTGAAATCGCAAAATGAACTTTTCCTCCTCTTGGAAATGGATTGATTTACGAAGATGAAAAGTTTATGGCACGACTCTCTCCATTTCCAAACACAGTAGGATTTACTGTAGTAATTCCAAAGAAACACTATGGAAGTGATGTATTAGCTATGCCAGATGAAGACCTTAAAGAATTTGTTTTTGTTTCAAAAAAAATTGCACAGAAACTTGTAGACTATTTTGATGATGTAGGTAGAGTTGGTTTAATTATGGAATGAACAGGTATCGACCATGCTCACATCAAACTTATGCCAATGCACGGCACAGAACATATGAAACAAGGAATCTGGAAACAATATCCAAGTGGGAAAGATGATTTTTTTGAAACATACGCATGATATCTCATGTCCAATGACGGACCAAAAGCAGATCGAGATCAACTCAAAATAACAGCTGAAAAAATCAGAGCAACTATATAGTCTTGAAATACAGCAAAAAACATAAATAAACATAACTACATATTGACTT
Organism: Candidatus Absconditabacteria bacterium; assembly: GCA_037130715.1. GTDB lineage: Bacteria > Patescibacteriota > Gracilibacteria > Absconditabacterales > Absconditicoccaceae > UBA5124. The sequence goes on along the minus strand of JBAXSM010000025.1, from coordinate 5,233 downwards.
TTTGTAGTAATTTTTTATATTATTTTTATAAAATAACTCAAAGAATAGTATTTATCCCCATAATTCCAAATGAACAACTCAAATCACACAAAATATATCATCAATTCTGCACTTCAAGAGTGAAATTGTACTATGATATCTCCACGCTACAAATACACAAGAAACGAAGATTTTAGAAGAGAAAAAATTGAACGAAAAGAAGGAAGTATTAAAAAGCTTGAAGGACTAATTTCTCAAACGATGAAAGAAAACTATCAAAAAAATATTGCAGAAACATTGGAAGATGAAAAACCTATACTTTACATTGATTGTTCAGAGAAAGAAGACCTAGATATTATGTTTTTTATTCTCAAAGAATATGAGAAAAACTCAACACTAGAAAATAAATCACAAATATTGGCAAATATCATCAAAAAAAGAACGATGATACTGGAGCCTGAACAGCGAGAAGAATATATCAAAACACAACAACCAAATAGCAAAGAAATGCTCACTCATTATCGACAATTACTTCAAAAGAAACTAACAGAATTACAACCCGATCATATTCAATATATACTCAATTGTGAAAACGATATTGCAATTACTGGATTGGCTACGTTTATGAAAGAAGAAGACAAAAGCCATATCTATCTCTATGTAGACAATACAAAAAATCTTAGCGTAGATGAACAAACACGTATCAACTTACTTCTCTATGCAAGAGGATGAATTGATCATAGTAAATGGATTCATCTCAAGATAAATAATTGAAATAGTGCACGAAAAACTCGAACTGCAAGTAACGGACACAGAGTAGAATCAACTCATGATTATTCTGAAATAGATATCAAAGAAGAAGATCTTGATCCAAGTATTTAGTCATCTATATCATTATGCTCTCCTTAGAAAAACCAGAAATATTTAGTCCAAAATTTGAGATTGTAAGCTGCTTTGTACAATACAAAGACGAGATTCTCCTATTGCTTAGACAAGATCATAAACCACAACCAAACACCTACTGAGTTCCTGCGGGAAAAGTGGATAAATGAATAGACAAAGATATCCACGAAGCTATGACAAGAGAAGGAAAAGAAGAAACTCAATTAGACCTATCCGATGCAGAATATCTTATGAAAACATATGTCCAATATCCATGATACGATTTTATTTACCATATGTATCGCAAAATTTTTACAGAAGAACCTGACGTACATATCAATCTAGAAGAACATAAAGGATTCTCTCGAGAAAAACTAAGCGAGGCCCTCAAAAAAGATCTGATTCAAGATTTAGATGAATGTATTAGACTAGTGTATAATGTAGAAAAAGAGAAAGAATATAATCGAACACTAGATTTTAATGGATTAGAATATGATAAAAGAAGAGAACTAGTAGATGATATCCAAGATCAGATGATTGATATCATTGTATCAGCAAAAATAGCTCGTTGAAATGCACTAGCAATGCTCCTCAAAGAGATACTCAAAAATAGTGCTGATCATACAGATGGAAAGGCAGATATATCATTTCAAATCATTAAGAAAAATAACAAAGGGGAAATACATTTTTCTATACAAGATGAATGAACATGAATTAATCTCGAAGATGAAAAAATAGATGATATATTCTGAATAAAATGATCAAAGAATCGAGAAAAAAAATGACCCGCAAATTTCGGAATAGGCCTATGAATGATCAAAAATGCAGCAGAAGTGACAAACATAGATCTTATCGTACACAATCAAGGGAAACTCTATCATCTCAATGATCTCTGACTCCAAAAGGAGGTCCAAGCTCAAGAAAAATTTGGATATGAATGAATTGGATTTTTTGATAGAGAACAATAAAATACATCATTTATTCAATGATTATAACATATGAAAAATATCATAAACCACATCAAACAAGAAGCTGAAGATCGTTTCGCGGCATCGAGAGGAAGTCACGACCTAGACCATAGCCTGAGAGTTCGTAATGTATGTCTTCATATCGGACAAAAAGAGAATGCTGATCTCGAAGTGCTCGAAATCGCAGCACTACTCCATGACATAGCTAGACATATGCAAGATGAATCTCATGGCAAAATTTGCCACGCAGAAAAAGGCGCTGAAATTGCAAAAGAGATTCTTTTAAACTACGATATCCCAGAAACCAAAGTAAACGCAATTCTTCACTGTATAGCAACCCACAGATCGAGATGAACCAAAACACCTATTTCACTAGAAGCTAAGATTCTCTATGATGCAGACAAAATAGATTGTATCTGAGCTACAGGAGTTGGTAGAACCTTCCTTTTTGCCTGAGAAATTGGTTCCAAATTTCACGATAAAAATATAGATTTAGATACTACACAATCATATACCAAAGAAGATACAGCCTATAGAGAATATATGCTCAAGCTCAGATTTATAAAAGACAACATGTACACCAACGAAGGCAAACGCATCGCCGAAGAGAGACATAATTTTATGGTAGAATTCTTTGATAGACTAAATAACGAAGTAGACTGAGTTTGGTAGTATTTTATATTTATATATATAGATGATTATCTTTATAAATTGATCAATAAATAGCGGAAAGAGCACAGTTGCCAAATTATTGACACAGAAAATTCCTCAAACTGCAAATATAGAAGTTGATAGTTTGCGTCATTTTATTGATTGGCTAGAAATAGATAGAGCCATTCCTATCAATTTAGAGAATACGGTATTGCTTATCAAAAATTTTGTAAATCATTGATATATTGTAGTTGTGCCATATCCAATTTCTCAAACAAATTATGAATATTTTGAAGAAGAATTAGTAGAATATAAAAAAGATCTCTATTTTTTCACACTAGCCCCAAATATTCAGAAAGCACAAACAAGCACAGCAGACAGGAAAATATCGGATTGGGAATATCAACGCATTCAACATCATTACGACATCTGAATACACAATCCTTCATTTTGAACTATTATAGACAATACCAATCAAACACCAAAAGAAACAGCAGATGAAATTTTAAAATATTTACAATAATCAACACAAAAAATATTTCCGCTTGAAAAAAAGAGTCATAATAATAAGATGACTTCTGGTTTTTTTATTTTTTATATTTTTCGAATATGGGATTCTTTAGTAAAGAAAAACAATACGTCTACTCATTCGAGGACGGGAAGGGAATGCACAAAGACATTCTTGGAGGTAAAGGAGCAAATCTTGCAGAAATGGTATCTTTGGGATTACCTATTCCATCTGGATTTACTATCACTACAGAAACTTGTGATATTTACTACAAAAATAACAAAACATACCCAGTTGAAGTTAATGAACAAGTAGAAAAAGAACTTCAAGCTCTTGAAAAGAAAATGGGTAAAAAACTTGGAGATGCTAACGATCCTCTTCTTGTTTCAGTAAGATCTGGAGCTGCTGCTTCACTTCCTGGAATGATGGACACAGTATTGAACCTTGGACTTAACGACCAATCAGTTGTTGGACTTGCTACAAAAACTGGAAATGAAAGATTTGCATGGGATAGTTACAGAAGATTCATTCAAATGTTTGGAGATGTAGTTATGGAAGTTCCTCACCATGATTTTGAACACGCACTTCAATCTATCAAAACAGCTAAAGGAATCAAATTAGATACAGAACTAAGTACTGAAGATTTGAAAGCAGTAGTTGCTCTTTACAAAGAAGTTATCCAAAAGGATACTGGGAAAATGTTCCCAAATGATGGTAGAGAACAATTGAAAATGTCTATCGACGCAGTATTCAATTCATGGAACAATGACAGAGCTATCGTGTATAGAAAAATGAATGATATCAAAGGATTGCTCGGAACTGCTGTAAATATTCAATCAATGGTATTTGGAAATATGGGAGAAACTTCAGGTACTGGAGTATGCTTCACAAGAAATCCATCTACAGGAGAAAATAAATTCTACGGAGAATTCTTGATGAATGCACAAGGTGAAGATGTAGTTGCAGGTATCAGAACTCCATTGGAAATTGCTGAACTTGATAGAGTTATGCCTGATTGTTACAAAGAACTTGTAGCTATCTACAAACAATTAGAAAAACATTACAAAGATATGCAAGATATGGAATTCACTATCCAAGAAGCTAAATTATATATTCTTCAAACAAGAAGTGGTAAGAGAACAGCTGCATCTGCAGTAAGAATTGCTATGGAAATGCTTGATGAAGGACTTATTGATGAAAAGACAGCTATTTTGAGAGTTGCTCCAGAACAATTGGATGCTCTTTTGCACAAACAAATTGATAATAATGCAAAAAAAGAAGCTGAATTACTTACAAAAGGTTTGCCTGCATCACCAGGAGCAGCAGTTGGAAAGATCGTATTTTCTGCTAACGACGCTCACGAATGGAATGAAGCTGGTAAAAAAGTAGTATTGGTTAGACTTGAAACATCACCAGAAGATATTGTTGGTATGGTTGCATCTCAAGGTATCCTTACAGCTAGAGGTGGTATGACATCTCATGCAGCGGTAGTTGCTAGAGGTATGGGTAAATGTTGTGTATCTGGTGCCGGAGAATTGGTAATCAACGAACACGACAAAACAGTGTCTATTCATGGTAAAACATTCCACGAAGGTGATGAAATCACTTTGGATGGAAGTACTGGAGAAGTATTCGCTGGAGCATTAAGAGTTATTGATCCTGAACTTAGCGGAGACTTTGAAAAATTGATGACACTTACTGACAAATACAAGACATTAGGAGTTAGAACAAACGCAGATACTCCAGCTGATGCTATTATGGCTAAGAGATTTGGAGCTGAAGGTATTGGTCTTTGTAGAACAGAACACATGTTCTTTGCTGAAGACAGAATCAAGGCTGTTAGAGAAATGATCTTATCTGAAGACGAAGAAGGTAGAAGAAAAGCACTTGCTAAGATTCTTCCTTTCCAAAAGAGTGACTTCTATGAATTGATGAAGACACTTGAAGGAATGCCAGTAACTATCAGATTCTTGGATCCTCCGTTACATGAGTTCCTTCCACAAGAAGCTGCGCAAATTGCTGAACTTGCTACAGAATTGAATGTTTCAGTTGAACACTTAAATGAAAAAATTCACAGTCTTCACGAATTCAATCCTATGCTTGGACACAGAGGATGTAGATTAGTTGTAACGTATCCAGAAATTGCAGAAATGCAAACTGAAGCGGTTATCTCAGCTGCATGCGAACTTAAAAAAGAAGGTATCGATGCTAGACCAGAAATTATGATTCCATTGGTAGGATTCAA
>JBAXSM010000024.1:0-16502 GCA_037130715.1 Candidatus Absconditabacteria bacterium | reverse complement strand
CATAGAGTTCCTTCTAGAGTCCTTTCAACCTTATTTATATGCTCTCCAAATTCTTTATATCTCTTCATTACTTTTCTTAATATAAAAACTCAATATAGATTATAATATTTTTTTCCTTTTTGTCAATTTTTTTTTGTTTGCTTTTTTATGAGAAGTTTTCTTGAAATTTCTCTTGTGAACAGTATTCTCAAGTATTTATATTTTTCTTAACATATATTGTGAACGTTTATCAGAAGATAGCATGGCTACAATTTAATAATGATGATTTTTCATTACGTAGAGTATTTTGAAAAGAAAAACTGAAATATTTAGAACAAGGTAAACAATCCTTACTTGATGAAGGATTTTCGTACTGAATAGAACCTTTAACAGAGAAAAACCTCCAGGATTTCTTTGTTTTATATTCTGAATATATTAGTACAAAACATAATCCTAATGTTCATGATTTACTTGCTCTTTATTGAGAGAGAATTGCGGCTTGAGAGGCTATTTTTCTATGATACGTAAGAAAAGGTGATTCTTTGTTGGGGTGAGCTATTTTTATTCATAAGCCTGTTCGTTGAAAAAATTGACTCGTTCTTGGTTTTAGGGCATTCAGCTCGGTAATATTCAACAAACTTTCTATAGGATATTATCTTGAATATCTCTATTTCTCTTTTGGCTTGGAATTATGAGTACATGTTTTTTCTAGAGGATCTGATAGAAATGGATATGGGGCCCTTTGATCTAATGTTGGCTTAGCTATTCATAAAGTTCAACTCTGGTTTACGCCTCATGTACCCTCTATTGATCTTAGTAGATTAGAAATTGATGAGACAACTATTCATGATGAAACAATTTTTTTTTCTCAATCTGATGAAAATACATCACAGTTGGACATTGTTACTATTTGGACCAAATATTCTCCAGAAGAAGCAGAAAAAGCATATTGAATCTTTGCAAAGAGAGGACTAATAACTAATTATTTTTATTTATCATAATACTAATACTATGGTATATACAAATCTAAATATGAAAGCGTTGTTGGTGATCCAAGAAGCATTGAAAAGAAACTATAAAGTTTCCATTTTTTCTGAGGAATTTGCGATATATTCATTAGATATCGATTGAAAGATTATTCATTTTAGAAATTCTGATTGTGGTTTATGTTCAAGTTTTGCTTATAAAATTTGTAAATCAAAAATATTTTCTAATTTATTTTTTTCTTCTTATGGCTTACCAATACCATTTTATAAAACATATTCTAAGACAGATGTAATTGATTTTTCTACTATTACATTCCCTGTTGTTGTTAAGCCTGATAATCAAAGTTGTAATAGATGAGTTACGGTTAATGTCCTTACATCACAGGAAATGCAAAATGCTCTGAATTATGCATATTCTTATTCAAATAAAATTATTGTTCAATCTTATGTTGAATGAACCTTATATAGAGTGTTTGTTCTTTGAGGCTCTGTTGTTGCTGTTACTAAATTGGAAGCTCCATTTGTGATTTGAAATAATAGTTCTACAATCAAGCAATTGATTGATATTGAGAATTCTATGTCATATAGGTCACATGATAAATTCTCTTCAGCAAAACCTATAATTATTGAGGATCAAATCATTACTCACTTGGGAAAACTATGATATAGTATCGATTCTGTTTTGCATGATGGACAAAAGATTTTTCTAAGAAAGAATCCTGAGATGGCTCTCTGAGGTATTAGCACAAACATTGCTTTTGATATACATAATTTTTCTGATTGTATCAAAGCTACAGAATTATTGCATATGCCATGGGCTGGGATAGATATTATTGCTAAAGATGAATCTTTTACAGACTATTCAATAATTGAGGTTAATTCACAACCAGACTTTAAAATGCATATGTATCCTGTTTATGGAGAACCGATAAATATAGCTTCTTTGCTATTAGATTTTATAATTTCTTCTTCCGTGAGTTAATATTTACTTCAAGTAATCTTCTTTTAATAGTGAAAATAAAAACAAGTCATAAGAGATAGATCCTTTTTTATTATAATTTCTTGCTCTTCCTTCTTTCACAAATCCAAGTTTTTCTACATTATGTATTGTTGCCTCATTATCAACTCTGATTCGTGCTCCTATTCTTTGAAACTCTGTTTTTAAAAAGATATATTTATTAATTCAATTGAGACTTTCGGTTATATATCCTTTCCCTTCATGGGCATTTCATATTCGGTATCAAATCTCTACTTTTTGATGCATTTTTATAATATTTCTTAATATTATAGATCCAATAATTTTTTTATTTTCTTTCAATACAATAACTCGTCTATATGTTTTTTTATTATTTTCGGATTCTTCTATATATTCGGATAACTTATTTAATTCATTTGGCAAACTTACAAATTCTTTAATTTTTTCTTCTTGTATATACGGTAGTAGATCCTTAGCATCTAACTTCTCTGCTTTTCTTAAAATAATGCGTTCTGTTTCAATAATTTTTTTCATGATATCTGTCTAAAATAAATATTATATAAGAATTTTAATACCTATTGATCGAGTTAATCTCATATTGTATTTTTTTAAATCGCTATTTTAATAAATATAAATCTTCAATTTTCATTTTCCCTTTATACATTTTTTCTATACTACCACCTTGCTTTATAAACTCATTTATTTTTAAATATCAATCTAGATATATTTTATCTTTTTTAAATACCGTTCAATTGTCTATTATAGCAGTATTTATTGTTCATTTTTTTAGCCTAATCGCTGTCTTAAATTTTCGTTCGGTTCATCGATTTGGATACACTAATCCAATTAACTCTACAAGTTTTATAAAGTCTAATTTTTCAGCTTCTTTGACTAAAAAAGATTTTTTATACATACTCTTTTTTTCAAATCATTCAGGTAGATATTTTTTTGAATTATAAATAGCTAGTCATTCTTCGTCTTTTAAATAATTTCATGTTCAAGATTTGAATATATTTCGTCATGTCTTTGTCCCATTTAAATGTCTTATCAAATGAGTGTCTATTTCATGTGCCAAAATGGATAGCAACTCTTTTTCTCTAAATATTCATTGTTTGGAAATGCTTATTTTAATTGATTTCCCCATAATTACTGAAATTCTGGAAAGATTTGAATAACTAAATACAATGTCTATTCAATATATTTTTTTTTGAGCTAAATATGTCTCTACTAAATCTTCTATTTCTGATATTTTTAATGGTTCTCAAAGCATTTTTTCTGTATCATTTGTGTCAGAAAATGTTTCTTCTTTTGCTAATTTTAATAAGTCTTCTGTAAATTCTCCAAATAGTATGGTATTGTACTTTTCAATGTTTTGGAAATCTTGTATTTTGTATGCCTTTATTAATTGTAATCTATTTAGCAATTCATCTCACTTTTCTAAGAATAATTTCTTCATGGGACTTTCTAGTTTTTGTGTTTTAGATTGTAGTTTTTTGAGTTCATCTTCAGTTTTTTTTAAATTTTCCTCACTTGGTCGTTTGTATGAAAATACAGGATTATAGTTTCCATGCAAGGTAATAAACTTATCTAACTCATTAAAATAATTTGTTGGTCTGAGTCTAGCTGAGAGGTTTAATATTCTTCCTAATTTATGATAGTGAAGGTCAATACGTTGAAGTTCTACCATCTCCTTTGCTATAATAACATCGTCTTTTAAAATATTTATAGCATCTATCACTTTATGTGTCGGCTTTATGAGAAATTCTTCAGCAGTTTTTTTTCATAGAATGATTTTGTTTTCTGGCAGACTTTCAAGTGGAGCCAATTTAGGTGTTTTGAGGATAATGTCGTTGTCAAACAAATCCAAACTATAATCTGTTCTCTTTTCTTTTATAAGCTCATATAATACAGGAGAAATCCTATTGGTTGCTTTATCGAGATCTACTTCTACTATTATATCTTTTTTAATCTCATCTTCTCATTGTTTTACTCTGAGTTTTCCATATTGAGAAAGATAGAGAATTTTTTCATTTCCTCTATGTGCATTGTGGTCTTTGGTGAAGAGACTTTTGGCGATCTCAACTCATTTCTCTGGATCTGCAATTTTGAGATCAGAGATTTTATCTAATGTTCTAGCTAATCTTGTATCAGTCACTTTTTGTACTTCCAATCCTGCTCTTGCATTGATTTCCAAGAGTTTTGGTCCATCGTTTGTGATGACCCAATCGAGGGCAAGATATCCGAGATTGACGTAATATTGAACCTTTGATGAGAGGAGTAATATATCATTTCGATATGGGATTCTTTTATCTTTAAATTCTGCAAATTTTGCAGGGAATTTATTTTTGTACATTTTATTTTTGTAGAGGAGGGTCATTACCTTTCCTGTAGCTATATCAATTCACAATCAGATTCCTCATTGTGCAAGATTTGCTTTCCCATTTGTAGATTCTGTCGGAACTCTAATCATCGTTGCGACAGGTACTAGATTGAATACAATAACTCTGATATCAGCTAGTCACCATTCACAAAATTCTTTGAATAATTCTCCAGGTATAAGTTTCTCTTCTACAATTATTTTATCATTTCATAAAATCATAGAATACTTTCCATCTATAATATCGAGCAGTTGTCTTCTAAATTCATTGTCAGAAAATGTTTCTTTCCCTATTTGATAGACGTCTGGTTTATGCTCTAATATTGGCATTTGGAGTATCTTTTTAACTTTGTCTTTTCGAAGATCTGTAGTAGTTTTTTTGTTTGTTCATTTTGAAATTTTTATTTCTTCTTCTAGATTTTCATTTTTCCCTAAGTATTTTGTGATATAGATTCCATTCCCTTTACTTCATTGGTTAGGCTTGATAACAAAGTTTTTTTTGGGTAATAGAGAAAAATCGAAATCATAGAGTTCATTACGATTTTTGAGTATTGCATATGTTTTGGCAAATGGAATTCATCTTTCTGAAAGAAAGTTTTTGGTTTCTAATTTATTATTGGCTAGACGAATTGCTTTCTTATCATTAAATTTCTTGATATAGAGCAAATTTCTAGCGTTATTTCCTAGTATTCATAGCATAGAAAATGATTTATGATCTAGAAGGATCTTTGTTGCTGAGACACTAAGGAAATACTAGTAAAAATCAATATAGTTTTCTACTGATTCCTTGTTTTACTGAAGGAGGTGCTTCGCCCTCCTTAAACCTCCAGACCTACTTTTTCTCATCGCTGAAAAAGTAGGCAAAAAGGCTAGTTCTTTATGAGACTCGCTATATCGTTTAGTTTGCTATTTAGAATGTAGTCCAGCTCAAACAATTCATAAATAACCAAAATCATTGACTACTTTTTCTATTGTGCTAAATTCTCTATAAAAAATACCCCGTAATTTCTACGAGGCATATTTTCATGATTTTATATCTTTCCTTCTTTTTTTGCTATAGTTCTAGCTTGTACTGTCAAGAATTTTTTTCTAATTCTAATGTTTTTTGGAGTAATTTCTACGAGTTCATCGTGAGCAATATATTCAAGAGCTGCTTCGAGATCTAAGTGAATAATTGGTTCAATACGCATAGCTTCATCATTTCCTGAATTTCTTACGTTTGTTTGTTGTTTATTTACCGTAAGATTGACTACGAGATCACCTCATTTTGTATGTTCTCCTACAATCATACCTTCATAGATTTGTTGAGCGGGATCGATGAAAATTGGTCCACGTTCTTGAAGCTTCCAGATACTATATTGCATGGCTTGTCCAGTATTTCCAGAGATCATAGATCATACTTGTCTCTTTGGAATTTCCCCTTTGTAGGTATCATAACGAGCAAAAGAAGAATACATAATACCTTCACCCTTTGTGAGGAGGATAAAGTCACCTCTAAATCCAAGAAGTCATCTTGTAGGAATTTCAAATTCTAATGTTGTGAGTCCATTTTCTGAATTCATAGTCATCATCATTCCTTTACGTTGATTTATTTTATCAATAATAGTTCCTGCAATTTCATCATTTACGTTGATTACTAGGTTTTCTATTGGTTCTTGTTTGTGTCCACCTACCATTCTGAAGATTACTTGAGGAGAACCAACTTGAAGTTCTCGTCCTTCTCTACGAATGCTTTCAATAAGTACGGAAAGGTGAAGTTCTCATCTTCCTGATACCATAAATTGACTATCATGCATTTCGACTTTTAGACCCACATTTGTTTCTGTTTCTCTGGTAAGTCTTTCATTCATATTTCTGGTTGTCATATATTTTCCTTCTTTACCTGCAAATGGAGAATCATTTACGAGAAATTCCATACGAAGTGTAGGTTCATCAATAGAGATAGATGGCATAGCTTCGACATCTCCTGTACCAATAGTTTCTCCTACGAAAATAGAAGGAATTCCACTGATAGTGATTATATCTCCACATTCTGCATGATCGGTTTCGATTCTTTTGAGTCCCAACGTAGTGAATACTTTAGCAATCTTTCCTGTTCTGATTTCACCGTCATTTCCTATGATAGTTATTGTTTGTCCTGGTTTAACCGTACCTTCGTATACACGACCTACACCAAGTCTACCCAAATAGTCATCGTAAGCCAGATTTGCTACTTGCATACGAAAAGGTTTTTCTGGTGAATTACCTGCTTCTGGTACATGATGCATAATTTCTTCAAATAATGGCGTCATATCTTTGGCTTCATCTCAAATATTTTTGAATGCATATCCATTTTTAGCACTTGCATAGACAATAGGAAAATCAGCTTGTTCATCATTTGCTCCGAGGAGGATAAACAAATCGAAAATCATATTTACGACTTCTTGTGGTCTAGCAGTTGATTTATCAATTTTATTGATTACTACGATTGGTTTGAGACCGAGTTCAAGAGCCTTTTTTAAGACGAATTTAGTCTGAGGCATAGGTCATTCATACGCATCTACTACGAGTACTACAGAATCGATCATTCTCAAAACACGTTCTACTTCACTTCCAAAATCAGCATGACCTGGAGTATCTACGATATTAATTCTTTCACCGTTGTATTCGATAGCTGTGTTTTTAGCGTAGATTGTAATTCATCTTTCACGTTCTTGATCATTACTATCCATAATAAGATTCTGATCATCCATTTTTTGGAGGGTTCCTGATTGTTTGAGAAGTTGGTCAACGAGCGTAGTCTTTCCATGATCAACGTGGGCAATAATTGCAATGTTTCTAATAGCCATAATACTTTGTTAGAATAAAATTTCTTTGTCTGTAAATGCAGGCACAAAAAAAACAAAACCTCGGACATGCGGTTTTGCATAAGGGAGTGTTTCATATCGTTTTCCAGTATAAAGAAATGCTTCCAATTTTCAAGGCGGTATTTTTATTTTTTATGATGCACTATTTTTCGTTGCAAATGCTTTGTGAATCTGTATTTTCATAGAGATTTATTCTGTTATTTTTGTCCTATGAAACTGTATCTCTACAACACACTAACTCGTCAGAAAGAGGAATTCGTTCCTATCGTTCCAGGTAAAGTAGGGATGTATAGTTGTGGACCTACGGTCTATTGGACTCCACATATTGGTAATTTGAGAGCGACATTTACGGCAGACTTGTTGAGAAATGCCTTTCAATTTTTTGGATATGAAGTCACTTCAGTGATGAATATCACCGACGTTGGGCATTTGGTGGGTGATTGAGATCAGGGAGAAGATAAATTGGAAAAGTGATCCAAAAGAGATGGTTTGAGTGCTTGGGATGTGGCTAAAAATTACGAAGAACAATTTAAAGAAGGGATGAAGAAGCTGAATGTAGAACCGTTTACCTACATGCCGAGAGCGACCGAACATATTGAAGAACAAATTGCTTTGATTCAAAACTTGGAAGCTAAAGGATATACCTATGAAGTAGCTGGTGATGGAATCTATATGGATACCAGTAAAGTAGAAAATTATGGAGAACTCATGTGACCAAATTATAAAAAGCGTCTGGCTGATCTACAGGCAGGGGAAAGAGTAGATATGTGAGGGAAAAAGAATCCTACTGATTTTGCCTTATGGAAGTTTTCTCCTAGTGATGAAAAGAGACAAATGGAACGACCTAGTCCACGAGGTATTGGATTTCCAGGTTGGCATATAGAATGTAGTGCGATGTCTAGCAAATATTTGGGTGAACAATTTGATCTTCATCACTGAGGATCTGATCATATTACGATTCATCATCCAAATGAAATTGCTCAATCTGAGTGTGCATTTGGTGTTCATCCATGGGTAAAATACCGAGTTCACAATGAATTTCTCAATGTCGATGGAGGGAAAATGTGAAAATCTCTAGGTAATGCTTGGACTTTAGAAGACATAGAAAAGAGAGGATATTCTCCACTCGATTTAAGATATTTCTACTTTATGGCGCAAATTGGAAACTTTCAAAACTTTACGTGGGAACAGTTAGAAGTAGCCAAGAATAGTAGAAAAACATTGATTAAAAAAATTCAACAATTGCCAATAGATAATATTCATAATATTCAATTTGATGAAAAAATCCTTGAAATTCTCTCCGATAATTTAAATACACCAAAGCTTTTGGCTGAAATTTATGATGCATTAAACAATAATGAGCATATTTATGCAAACCTTGTGTCTCTCGAATCATCTTTGTTGAAATTAGGGCTTTTTGAAGAAGCGGTGATTATCCAAATTCCCTCAGAAATAGAGGATTTAGCACAACAAAGAATCCAAGCCAAAGCTGATAAAAACTATGCCCTGGCCGATGAATTGAGAAACCAAATCATAGCTTTGGGATATGTGATCAAAGATGTAAAAAAAGATAAAGGATATGAAATTGAAAAAGCATAGTGTCATTCCCGCTTTTTTGCATTAGCTGCGGCGGGAATCTATCTTGGATCTCCGCCCCAATAGACAAGGCGGAGATGCCATTCAATATAAAAGAAAACCCCGTTCATTGCGAGCGGGGCTTTTTTGAAATATAGTATTGTATTAATTTGTTCCTGATTTAACTAATGTTAAGCTGTCTTTAGCAACGTATTCTCCATTTGTTGTTGCTTTGTTTGGATTTTCTCCAACTCTAAATGGAAAGTCTTCTGGGATGTAATATCCTTTGATTTGAGAAAGACATTTCAATACGTTTGTTTGCCAGTTGATTGGACTAGAAGCGTAAATCTTTCCGTCTTTGTTTCCATATCTTGAGAGTTGATTGATAGTGTGATAATCTCCTAGATATCCATTGTTTAGTGTGAGAGGAATTGCTCTTGCTCCAGCCAATACGCTGTTGATTGCCACTCTATCTCCACGATCATTATTTCCTACGTTTCCGATATTATTTGATGTGCTGAGATATCTACCAAGTGTAGATTCTGCGAAGGCGATACAAATTACAACATCTTTATCAATATTTGTTCCTTTGGCTGCGTCTTCCCAGAATGCAGGAAGTTTATATACACCAACTCCATATGCTCTGAGGAATTGAGATTCTCTTTCTTCGAGTGTTGAACCACTCATAATCTTGAGTGTAGTAATATCAATTGGTCTTGCATATTTATCTCTAAGATATTTGATTTGATATCCTTCTGGAAGGACACTCTTATCTTGTACAATACTTGCATCAAGCATATCAAAAGGATCTATTGGCATAGTATCTTTGAATACCATAAAGGTAATGTTTGCTCCTTTTGAGATAAATCCAGCACCTCTTGTTCCTGGTTCTCCACCACTATATCCGATGAGTTGACCTCTTCTCACAATATCACCTGGTTTTACTACACTTCTATTGAGATATTGATATACGGTTACATATCCATCTGTATGGACAATCATAGCTCGGTTGATTCAAATATTGTCATTGTCTGCCACAAAGTAGACGATTCCATCACGAGCTGCATATACAGGAGTATTCTGATCTGCTTTAATCTGTATTCATAACTGTGGAATTCCATATTGTTTTTGGAAGCTTAGATCTCCAAAGTATGTTTGAATCTCATAAATAGGATAAATCGGCCAAGCCACAGGGTACATATCATCATCTTGGGCAATATCTTCAAGATCTTTTAGTTTGCTATTCATGTCAAAATCTACTTTATATACACCTTTTTTGGTTTCTTTAAGAAGATCTCCAATTTTATCATTTACTCATTTTGTACTTTCAAAGAGTTGACTTATTGTTTGTTGTCTTTCAAACTTATCTTTTTTATAAAGTCCTAGAAATTGAATAAGATAGTTCTTTTTTTGTTGAAGTTGTTCGAGTTGGTTTTCATATTGTACAAGTTCTGCTTCAGCATCATTTTTGAGTTTACTAAATTTCTTCATATTATCCAATTCCTGTGTCTGATCATTGTTGAGATTCTCTCTTAAGCTTGTGAATTGCTTCATAGTAGTTTGCAACATTTGATCGCTTGCGAGGGTAATAGGGAGATTATTGGAGTTTGCAATCAATTTGATAAGGTCAACTCCTGTATCTTCCTCTGTATAGAGTTTGTTTTCTACTTTGTAGAGGAGTTGAATGAAATTTTCCATATCTTCTTTGCTATTCCCCATTCCACTTCTTACTGATTTGAGTGTTTCATTAGAATCTTTGATTTCTTGTTTATATCAAGCAAGTTGTTTGATAATTGTACCTACTTTGCTTGTTGTGTTTGTGATTGTATTGATAATATTTACAATTTCTGCTCTGGTTTCTTTAAATTGAGCAGATACAGCTCCGCTTCATCCTTGTCTTTCTTTGTCATCTAATGCAAAAAGTTCTTTTGTAATTGCAGTTACACTAGATTGGAGGTCTTTTATGTTTTCTACGGCAGTAGTAACATCAAAATTCTCTATTGTATTAGGTGTCATTTGTGCATTTGTTGAGCTTCGTCCTAGTATACTAGCAAGCAAACAACCAATAATTACCTGTTTTTTCATCTTGTGAATGTGAGATATAAATTACAATTTAATTATACTCACAAACTTTTTATTCGCAAAAAAGATCCGCATTCGGATCCTCTTTGTAATTGACATTTTGGTAAAATTTATTTTAGTCTTCTTATTAACGGAAAACACGCTGCAATACATAGTCCAAAGAACACAAATGAGCTTCGTGTCCCTAAATGATTTGTAATGAAGTTTGTAGTAATCATAACTCCAAATATGAGTGCGCTATTGATAATTCCATAAGCAGCTGATCCGAATTCCTTTCTATTATCATCTCCGATCATGTGGTAGAATCTAGCTTCTCGGATATTTATGATTATTCAGAAGATAACTCCCAAATAAATATTGTATGTATTTAATCGGAAGAATTTATGTGGTAAACGCAAAATTAATGGGAATACAATGATACTTATGGTCAATAGAATGGTCAGGACATTTGAGGTTTTTTGTCTTTGTTTTAGCATCTTTGTTCCTAATATATTTCCTATAATCGTTCCTACCATTGTACAAACAATAATAATTACTCAGTCATGTGTTGCTTTTCCGTTGTGATCTAGCCCTATTTCCATTACTTTTTGCATAATTCCTGTAGAAACAGCCCATCCTGCTCAAATAGGAATCAATAATCGAAAATATTTTTTGATAGCTTGGAGTATATTTGGGATATCTTTGATGATTGCACTATGCAAGCTGTGCGCTTTAAACTCTTTATCATAACTCAAGAAAAATGTGAGAATAGTGGCTATAATCAACAATCAAACAATAGCCACAAATCCTACTTCTTTGAGCCAATCATATGCACCAAATCATCGATATGATCATATCAGGAGTCCAATCAATAAGGTGACATTTACAATAGCATTAATGACGGTTTCAGATCGTTTGGAATTCATAATTTCTATCGTGATGATAATTCCTTTTACTGTGAGCCAAAGTCCTGTGAAAAATCCCATTCACATCAATAATAGTGCAAAGTTTTTGAAAGGGAAATAATCTGTGAGGAATCACCATATTAAACAGATAATAATACTAACTCCTGATGCTATAGTAATATATTTTTTGCGGAAAGCATAGGTAAGTCCTCATCATACTAAGTAAGCTAATCCAAATCATACACTTAAATATCCAGCTATTTCTTCGAGCGTTCTATGATCTTCCTTGAGCGCTGATCGAAGAAAAATCTTAACCATACCCAAAAATATACTTCGTAGCAAGGTTATCGTTAAAAAAATAATCAGATTTTTATGTTTTTTCATGGTCTATAGAAAAAATGAACGTTTGTACTCTAGTGAAATGTCTTTGTTTTTCAAGTTGTCGATATTATGTTTCTCTGACTCCTAAAATATTTCCAAGGTCTATGGTTGCATCTCGGATATTCATTTCTTGAATTTGTTGGTTGTGAGTTACTGTATATATTTTGATAGATCTTTGTTTGACGGTGTCTTCTAACATTCCGGCAACTTTACCCACAGTATCGTTGTCTAAATTGTTGATCGTTTCATCTAAAAAGAGAATAGGGGAATTCATATATGCTGAAATTGCGAGCATCCAAACTAGTTTTAGAATGATTTTTTGTCCACCACTAAGACTCTTTATTTCTCTTTCTCATTTTGTGTCTATAATATTTGCCTCCAATTCTATCCTATCTGAACTAGTTTTTACGAGATTGAGATTGATTTGATAATCTACTACTTGTGATAAGAATGTATTGATAATGTCATTGAGTATCGGCAAATGATCTTGCAAAATCAATAATGCAAGTTCTTTAGATAATATTTGATACAATTGATTGAGTTGTTTTTCTTCAATCACGAGTTGATTGATTTCTGTCTGAATATTTTTGAAATCCTTGATGAGATTTTGAATATCACGCTGATGTGTTTTGATTTGAGTGCTCAGTCTTTCTCATTCTGTGAGTGTTGTTAGAGAAATATTGCTACGATTATTTATTATTGTTTCTCTTTCTTTCTCGACTGTCATTTTGTTCTCTAAGAGTTTTGTGATATCTTGGTTGAGCGATTCTAGAATTCATTCATTTTTTTCTTTTTGTTGTTGGTAATTCTCACGTTCTTTGCTAAGTAATTCTTGTGTGCTAATTGCTTTATCTTGTTCTCTAATTTTGTTTTGAAGCGATTGATAGAGAGTATATTTTTCTTGAAGCTCTTTTCGTTGAATTTCAGTCAAAAATATTTTGATGATGTTGATCTTGTTTTGATGTTGTATTGTTTCATCTTTTCGACTTTGTATTTCTGGGTTTTGAGTAGCTTGAGTTTCTCCAAGTATTTCATTTTTCTTCTGAGAAATGAGCGATTCTTGGAGTTGGATTTTCTCTAGTATTGTCTTTTCTTGATTTATAAATTGTGTCTTCTGAAGTTCTAATTGATCAAATGTTTTCTTATTTATTTTCTTGATAAAAGGACAGTCTCCCTGTATTTTTTCACACTTATATGTGGCTTGTTGTGCAATATTCTCGTCAAAGTCTTTGAGTGTTGTTTGAATTTGCTTGAGTTGTATTTCTAGTGAATCTTTTTGATCAGCGAGATTCTTGAGTTCTTGTTCTTGAACTGTTTTTTTGTGTGCAGATTCTAATTCTTTATTTTTTATTTTTGCTTCTAATGTCTGGATGGATTCTTGGAGTGATTTTCAGAGATTAATGATGTTTTGAGAAATATTGTAATATTCTTGCATTGTATATATTTGTGGTTTTAATTCTTCAAATTCTGGGGTATTTAGAAATGTTGTGAAGATATTTTGTGGTACTGATTTTTCTATTTGATCTTGTTCAGTGATGGCTTGATTTTTTTCTGCTTTAAGTTTTTCAATGAGTTCGGGATTTAAACTATTGATATTTTTAATCAGTTCTTCATTGGCTTTTTGAATAGAAAATATCTGTTGGCGTTTTGTGTCAATTTCGTTTGTAATCTTTTTTATTTCTTCAGACTTGTTGGTCTCTTGTGTTGTGAGTGTTTGATACTGTGTTTTTTGGGCTTGTATTATCTCATCGATTTCTCAGGTGATATCTAGTGTAAAAATATCTGTCTCTAAGTTCGTGATGGTCAATTTATCTTGAATTGTCTTGAGTTCATCAATTTCTGAATTGTAGAGGATTGTATGATCTGGCTTTAGTTCTTTGCTTAGCGCAAAAAATCTATCATATTGAGCACTATATGAAGCAATCCATAGTTTCAATTTTTCATCATATTTGCTTGTGTCATTGTATGCTTTGAGTTTGTAGTTTACTTCTTTTCTTCTTTCTCCAACGACCTCTTTGGCTTCATCAATCCCCATGAGTCCAAACACATTTTTGAGAACAGTGAGTCTTTCTGCTGGTTGTAGTTCAAAAATATTATCTGAATCCTGCATCAAAAATACCGTGTTAAGAAATACTTCTTTGGGAGGAAGTACTCATTGTAATGTTTGTTGTAAATCAGTTTCATTTTTGAATGAAATTTCTTCTATTTCTGTATGTGTTCAACGTAATCGTTTTTCCACGGTATCTCAGATTTCTAAGATTCATTTTTCTTTTTGTTCTTCTCCGAATGAAAGATCTCCAGTGATTTTATATAATTTAGAAGCACAGCTTTCTTTCGTTTTTGCCTTACTTAGTTGTCTAATGACGAGATATTGCTCTCCATTGTAGGCAAAAATTAATTTAATGAATCATTCGCTGGATTGTGCATTTAGTATGTTTCTAGAACTTGCCTTATAGAGTGCATAGAGTGGTCCATCAAAAAAAAGAAAACTTTTCCCCGTTCCAATTGGTGCCTTGATTAGAAACTTTCCTTGTTCAAAAAAAACGCTAATCGCCTTGTCGCGAAATGGTCAAATATTTGAGCATGAAAAGGCAATGAGATCGATCATTGAGGCAAATTTGAGTAAATATTTTACCATCTTAGCATACTAAAATACTTTGAGATAGCAATAATTTCTTTATTTGTACCGCTTTGCAGTATAAAAGCGACGTTAATTTGCTTTGTGGCAAATTCGGCGTCTTATTTAAGAAAAGGACCAGTATACTGGTCCTTCCTTTTTAATTGTTACTGACTTTGATTTCTTAACACTTACATTTGCTGTCGCCTGTTTTTGTACAAGTCGATTGTTTGCTACAAGTGTATCCGTTCCCAATTAATCTTTTTGTAAGTATGCCACTTCCATCGAGTGAACATTTCACGTTCTTTGCATTCTTAGCCATATTTTTATTTATATTTTTGTGTGATTGTTTTATACTTATTTATTACCTTATGTCAAGTCCTTTTTGATTTTACCTTCTTTTGTAGTTCGGTCTTGAAAATGGAAGGCAAAATGCTATTGTAGAATCAGTATTTTATATTTGTCTTAAGAAGTATGCCAAAGAAATTTTATGTAACGACGCCGATTTACTATGCCAATGGATTGCCCCATATCGGACATGCGTATAGTAGTTTTATAGCTGATGCTTTTGCGAGAGCCAAGAGATTGCTTGGATATCAAGTTAAATTTTCTACAGGACTTGATGAAAATGGGCAAAAGATGGTACAAAAAGCTGAATCAGAAGGTAAGGACGTCATGACTTTCTTGGACGAAATAGCTGACGGATCACTTAAGATTTGGGAAGCGTTGGATATTTCGTATACAGATTTTATTAGAACTACAGAAGCTCGTCATCACGAGTTTGTTCAAAAGACTTTGAATAAAATTTATGATAAACAAGACGGAGATATTTACAGAGGTGAATATGTAGGATTGTATTGTGTGGGATGTGAAGCATTCAAAAATCCTAGGGATTTGGTCAATGGGGTCTGTCCTGATCATCTTACAAAACCTGATGAAATCAAAGAAAAAAACTGGTTTTTCAAACTTTCAAAATATCAATCATTTTTGGAAAATCACTTTGCAAAAAACCCACAATTTGTACAACCACAAGGAAGATTCAATGAAGTGAAATCATTCGTATGAGCTGGAGTAGAGGATTTTTCTATTTCTAGAGAAGGAAATAATTTTGGAATTCCATTGCCATTTGATAATTCACAAGTGACCTATGTGTGGTTTGATGCTTTGTTAAATTACATTACTGTATGTCAAAATGAGGCTGTAAATTTTTGGGATGACGATACGCAAATAGTTCACATTCTGGGTAAAGATATTGTGAAATTTCATGCGACCTACTGGCCAGCTATGCTTGAAAGTGCTGGATATCGTTTCCCAAATCAAGAATTTGTGACTGGATATCTCACTGTCGATGGGCAAAAAATGAGTAAATCTCTCTGAAATATCGTAGATCCAGTACAATTGGTGCAGGAGTATGATAGAGATGCTGTAGTATTTTATTTGCTCTATGATGCGCCAATCGGAGTTGATGGAGATTTCTCATGGGAGAGATTTGCTGGGACATACGAAAGTGCTTTGATCTGAGCATGGGGAAATCTTGTAAATAGGGTGACGAGTTTGTGTAGTAAATATGGAATCTCTCAAGGTAAAATGTTAGGTGTTGAGTTTTGAGTGATGGATGAATTATTTAATGATTTAGATTCAAAATATCTTCAAACTTGAAATTTTCAATGATATCTTCAAGAGTGGTATAGACTTGTTCAGAAAGCGAATGAATTTATTTCAAAAGCTGAACCTCGAAAGAAATACAAAGACGAAACCACTAAACAAGAAGCTTTGGATGATCTCGCATTCTTGTTGTA
>JBAXSM010000023.1:0-16805 GCA_037130715.1 Candidatus Absconditabacteria bacterium | reverse complement strand
AGCTGGATTTTACTGAACCGCCAATAAAATAAGTGAAACGAAATTTTATTGGATGATTCAGTTATGCTTAAGCCTGCAGAAACTTTAAGTTCAAGCGTAGCGATGAAATTAAAGATTTCTAAAGTGCTGTAGTATACATTCTCAAAAAGCAAACTACACTATATAGCGAGTCTCATAAAGAAATAGCCCCTTTGGTTGCTTTCCCGGCAATGAGGGAAAGGAATGCCGCGCCGGCAAGGCGATAAAAAAAGTTAAAGAAAAAACCCACAATTTTTGTGGGTCTTTCTTGTCTAAGAAACTCTTCTCAATTCATCCAATGTCGTTAATCATTCGAGCATTTTGAGAACACCATCTTCTTTCATAGTGAGATATCACGATTCTCTTACTTTTGAATAAATCATCATAGTATTTGCCTGATCAATAATCATATTTCTCAAGTCATCAGTAATCTCTAATGTTTCTATAATTCCAATTCTTCCTATATATCATGTACCATTACACAATTCACAACCTACAGCTTGAAGATATTTACCATCCCACTCGACATTCATTCCTGGATTAGCATCATTAATTTTTTTAATATGTTCTTCAATTTCTGTTTTTTCTCAATACTGAGCATCTCTCTTAGTCGAACAATGAGGACAAACTTTTCTGACCAACCTTTGCGCTACAATCAAATTCAAGGCAGGAGCAAGCATATATGGTTTGACTCCCATATTTAATAATCTAGAAATAGATTCAATAGCTGAATTAGTATGTAATGTGGTAAACACAGCATGTCCAGTAAGAGCAGCATTGATACTTGTCTCAGCTGTCTCAGCCGTTCTTGTTTCTCAAACAAGAATCACTTCAGGATCATGTCTCAAAATAGCTTTAAGTCCAAGCTCATAGTCATATCATTTAGCATAATTAATTTGCGATTGTTGGATCCCTGCAACCTGATATTCAATAGGATCTTCCAAAGTAATAATTTTCCTACTTCCATCATTGAGCGTATGAAGAACAGAATACAAAGTAGTAGTTTTCCCTGATCCTGTTGGTCCTGTAATAATTGTAATTCCTACATTTTTTTCTATATTTCTTTTTAATACTTCATAGTTTCTTCAAGTAAATCAAATTTCTTCAAATGTTGAAATTCATTTACTTCCATCAAGAAATCTAATAACAGTACTTTCATTTTCCACACCAGGCATAAAGTTAATTCTGGCATCTACTTTTTTATGTGCTCAATTTTTATCTACAGCGTCAAAAGAAAATCTTCCATCCTGTGGAACATAATCAACATTCATTTTTGTACCTGCAATAAATTTCATCTTTTGAAGGTATTTAACAAATTCTTCATGGGTAAAATTTACAATAGCTTCCAAAACACCATCAACTCTAATTCTCACAAAAACTCCAGCAACTTCTGGTTGGAAATGGAGATCAGAAGCTCAAGATTGGAAAGCAAGTCTAATAAGTTCCATAATAAATTCTCCAGGATCCATAGAGTCTCTTTTTTCAAATACTTTATGCATCATAGCAATAGCACCTTTACCGGCAGCTTCTTTCTGATTTTGATTTTCTGTGTTTTGTGTAGCTTCTTGTGTTAAAATATCATCATACCATTTCATAGCAAGTCCAAAACCTTCTGGACTAGTATAATATAATTCTGATAAGTAATTTTTTTCTTCAAGTTGTTTGATAAGAGCTTGTATCTGTTCAGGGAAATTATTTGTAGTCAAGACAGCTAAATTATTTTTTTCTTTTGCAAAAATAATGGCTTGAAGTTGTTCACAAGTTTCACGAGGAAGAATCTTTACCTGAATAGGATCTGGCTTGATTCCTTGGATATCGACTGGTTCTAAGATAGTTTTACTCAATCAGAACATCACAGCAACACAAGATAAAGGGCATTTCTAATATATTTATAGTATACCCCCTTTCTTTATTTTTTCAAATTTAACGCACTATCTCGTGAAGTAATAGTGACTTTTATAGAAAAATATATGTAATCATTATCTCACAATAAAATGAAATCCTTTATGATCACTTCATGGTACATCAATCATCTCAAAATCAGAAATTTCAATTAATGTATTAATAAAGACATGATCAATTTGAGCCCAAATAAAAGGCAAAGAGAGGAGTCTCCAAGTAAATAATCCAGGGAAATCTCTAGTCACATTGATGAAATCACCAGAAAATCACTGGGCGAATTCTCTGTAATACACAGACCAAGGTGTTGTATTAAAATCGCCCAAAACCACAACTTTATCATTTTGTGATCTATGTATTTCCTTATGCAAATTAAAATCATGGAAAAATCTAGAGATTTGCTCGTTTCTTAAATCAAAATAATGTGCACTCGAAGGAGAACTCATATGTACCAAATAAAAATAGATTGGTTTTTTGTCATAATCCACAGAAAAATAAGCATATCTCCAAGCTCATTGAGGAAAATCATCAGCCCAGTTTTGAATAGGAACCTTACTAAAAACAACGCTCCCTATAAATTCCTTAGACCAACTCGTCCTATTAGAATAGGGATATCTATCGCCAAAATATTGTTTAAAAAAACGTGAATGATGATCAGCAAATTCTACAAAAAAAATCAAATCTGGATTTTCTTGATCAATCAGATTTTTTATTCATGTATAATCCTGATTATCTTTGTAAATATTTGCATATAAAACTTTATATCAAGAAATTGTTTGTGTCTGAATTTGTGGAACATTCTCTGCATAAAAACGCACATAATTGCGTAAAAAAATACTTCATACAATAAGATATCCAAGCATACTCAATATAAACAAAAATAATTGAAATCATTGTATTTTTTTATGACGAGACTCTCTAACAAAAAGAAGTAAAGAAAACAATAATCACAAAATACTTAATCCAATAATATATGGTAAGAAACTAAGAACTAATTCAGAAAAATATGCATGAGGGAATATCCAAGCTCCCATACTCATCATCACAAATCCCAAAGAGATTATAGAAAACAAAACAAGCATCTTTATTCTGCAAATATAAAATAAAATGAGTATAGGATTTCAATATTCCAAAACAACTCATTATGCTTGAAATTTATTTCCAATCTCCTATATATACACAAATTTTATTTATTTTTTCTCTTATGAGTCCAGAAAAAAAAGCTATTTCTATCGCATCCGGAACCGCTGCAATTCTTGCTATCACTAAACTCACTGTAGGAATATTTAGTGGAAGTATGGCACTTATTTCATCAGCTGTAGATTCATTATTGGATCTTATTGTATCTTTCGTAAATCTTTTGGCTGTAAAGACAGCTCAAGAATGACCAGATGCCGAACACAATTATGGTCACGGTAAAGTAGAATGAATAGCAGCTCTATTTGAGGGACTATTAATTCTCACATCTTGATGATATATTATTTATTCTGCAATCGATAAAATTCTCAATAAATCAATCATCAACGACCTTGGTGCATCGATTGGAGTTATGATATTTTCTATTTTGATGACATGAATGGTAGTATTCGTACTTTCTAAAGCAGCAAAAAAAACCAATAGTTTGATAGTAAGATCTGATTTAATGCACTATAAAACAGATTTTTTGACAAACACATGAGTAATTATTTCTCTCATTGTCGTTAAATTCACAGGGTTTTACTTAGTAGATCAAATTGTCGCTATAGGAGTTGCTATCTATATTATTATAGGATGTATCCCAATTATGAAAGAAGGATTTGATTTGATTATGGATAAAAGCATAGGAAGAGACAAAGAAATTATAGATATTATTATGGGGCATTCAGAAATAGAAAATTATCATATGTTACAGACAAGAAGAGGAGGAAAGCAGTATTTTGTGAACGTTCATCTTGTATTTATAGATAAAGAGATTTCTCTTCGTCAGGCACATACCATCAGCGACACCATAGAACGACAAATAAAAAAACTTTTGCAACACAAGACTCAAGTAATGATTCATTTGGATCCACATGATGATAGTGATGAAATTGAAACAAATCCCAAATTAAACTAATATTGACATAATATAGGAAATAAATATAAGAGACTTAGAAACAGTACACAGAAGCGTCTGTACAAACATTTCTGAGTTCTTTGACATATGATAATCAGAGAGAAAATGGAATTACAACAAATTGTGGTAGAGACGATGAAGGACGCGATAAGCTGCGATAAGCTACGAAGAGGTGCAAATACCGTGATTATTCGTAGATCTCCGAATGGGGAAACCCAATACCGAAAGGTATTATCCTAGCAATAGGAGGTGAACCTAGGGAACTGAAACATCTAAGTACCTAGAGGAAATAGTATGCAAGTAGTGGCGAGCGAACGTGTACAGGCCCAAACCAATTATGAAAATGATTGGGGTTATAGGACTCGTAAGAGTATCCTGAGTAATACAGAACACAAAAAAATCTGTATGAATTGACCCGAACCATCGGGTAAGGCTAAAATAATACTCACCAAGTAAACATTTGTTGTTATGTATTCCCTTTATGATCTGTTTTAAACGATGTCTTGTACCGAAAGGGTACAAAAGACTCAATTGAATTGCCTTGTTGGCAATGTCGGTAAAGCGACGAAAAAGGTTGGAGTTCCGTTCGTACTATAGAATACAGTATATCTGTATATCATAGACCAGCGGGCTCCTTTTTTTAAATTATAAAAAGAACAAATACTTGACTTTAGATATAAATTAGTTATAAGATAAAGAAACACAAAAATAAACAGTAAATATAAACAAAAACTTAAGAAAAATGAAAACAAAAAGTAAAATTCCCTGGACAGCAATCGTTATTTTTGTAGCAATCTTTGGAGTAGCTTACCTCGTAAGTGTATACAAAACCAACGCTCAAAAAGAACAAGAACTCACGGATCAAATTCTCGCTTTGAATGATGACTCAGTAGTCGTAGCATATCTCAATGGTGCGGAAACAAATGAAATCAAACGCTTTGTCTCTGCTTACTGTGAAGAAATAATTTCGAATACTGAAAACGCTGAACTCTTCCATATCCAAGGATTAGAAAAATCCGAAAGCACAGAAGAAGCCGTTAAATTTTTGTTAACGCCATCCACATCTATCACTGATGGAATGTATGACGCGAAAACTATGAATTTAGCACTTATCAATGCAAACATCAAAGGTTTGATGTACAGCGAAACCAAAAATCGACGTGATATGAATTCAGCTTTATGGTTGTTTATGATTGATCCAAATCTTTTTCTCAGCAAGATCCGAAACACAGATTTCTATCCTCAAAAAGATAAAATCTTAAAAAAGTTACCGGAATATTGCGCGATAGGCAGGACCAATCCAAAAATCATTGCTGAAGTTACAAAAATTTGTGGTGATTCCGCTATTGCAAAGAATTTAGGAGCATTTGATAGCTATTTGATGAAACACAATCCTCAACGACTTAAACGAATGTATAGTCACATGGATTGTTACACCTTCTGTTCATATTATGAGACAGCTGGGTTGCACGAACGTATCAAATCAATCAATTGGGGGAAATCATTCTTTCTCAAAAGCTATCTTCCTAAATCAACAGCAGAGGATTTAGCTCAATTAATTCATATAGATGCCATTGATCAAAAGACATTAGCAATCAATATGAAAGGCAAATTATTAAAGGCGGAACCTGCTTGGGAGTAGTATT
This sequence comes from Candidatus Absconditabacteria bacterium, assembly GCA_037130715.1. Taxonomy (GTDB): domain Bacteria; phylum Patescibacteriota; class Gracilibacteria; order Absconditabacterales; family Absconditicoccaceae; genus UBA5124. The sequence goes on along the minus strand of JBAXSM010000023.1, from coordinate 11,147 downwards.
TCCATCTCAAGGAGATCAAAATCACATAGAGACTATTCCATATTGGGGTAGTCTTTTTGTTATACTGAAAAAGCCAGCAAAATATTACCGGCTTTTACATATAGATGATCTCAACTTGACAGAGATTTGCTGTACGAATGAGAATAAATTCCCAATTATCCTTTTTCATAAACTCGTTAAACTGATTTATTGCACGAGTTTCAATTTTTTTTGCTGAGGCCCAATTCAAAATATTTTGAATTGTAGCTGTTTTATTTATGACTTTTTCCATACTATTTTTATATATAAAAAACATATACAGCTTTTATATTGAAAATCAATAGAAAATATATATTATCAATAAAAATAAGTGGGAGTCAAGTATTGAATTTTATTACTATTTGGGAAATATATGCATATATTCAGGAAATTAGAAGATCATCGTGATATTATAAATCTTACTCAAGATGAAGAAGGACATTGGCATAGAGAAAACAAACCACAGCAAGAAGCTGATAATGGACGACATGTTGGACCAGTTCATATAGGACTTAACTACCATCATATAGATCATGATATTGATCTTCATGTTTTAAATCATGAACATAGAGGGATACTTGGAAATGGAGATATAATGTGATCTGGAGAAACAACCAAAAAAGTAGCTATAATATGACTTGAAGATAGCAAAAGAGAACTTATAGAAACGCTTCAACATATAGTAGAACAAGAAGGACACCGTGGAATAGTGATTATTTGAGCAGCACCATTTGAAAGAAATATAAAAGAAGTTAGCCTTTCTGATTTTGCGGATAAAATTATAGAAGACACTCGCAGAGAGGTTTTTCTTATACAAAACACACTAGATAGTGATATATATATTGATAGTCATATAAAAGAAATTAATAAATGAGAACAGAAATATGCTAAAAAGTATCACAAATTCCATAACCAAAAACCCTCATGACCAAAGGGACAATATTCAAATAGTAGACGTAAGTAAAAAAAGTCTAAAAAAGTATTGATTTATGTTTTCATATACGTAGAAAAAAATCACACCAAAATAAATATATAAACCGTATGAAAAATTTTGTAACCATCCCAACAATTGTAGACCGGCTAGTTGTTGGTACAAAGGCTCCATTAGATGAGCAACCCAAACCGAAACTTAGTATGCCCCGCGTGGCATTCAAAGGGGCGTTATAAATACAGGTCACAGTAAAATTATTCTCTATTGATCACCCAAAAGTCGTCATTTATGAAAATCATTCTTGTACTTTTGGTCGCAAACCTCTTTGAGGCAAATCCTTGTAAAGATGTAATACACATCACTCCCGAAAAACTTTTTTCTGGGAAAGAAACCATCACTATTCAACAAGGAACTCCTCTCACTGATGAGCAAGAACCAATTATTGTTTTTAACGAAAAACAATGGCTTAGCCTCAGTGACAAAAGTGAATGTTCTATTTCAATTATTACAAGGACAACGCAACAGCATGTTGCCAATCACTTTGGACGTTTGGATCTAAACTCGGGTCATTACCCAATTTCACAACTGAGCGGATTCGTTCAAGCAAGGCCCCAAGTAGCAGGGGCCCAATAAGAAATATGCTACATAGTATCTAACCCCTATAATTATGCCCCGTGAATAAGCGGGGCATTTTTTGTAATGAAAAATTCTTTGTATTGACTTTTGATTTTGAATATATATAAAAAAGAGGTATACAAAACATAAAAATATTAGCGTATGAACAAGACATTTTTAGTTTGCTGTAGCGAAAAAACAGCAGAAGAATTGAGAGCAAAGGGAATTGAGTCGAAAGATGGACTCATAGTAGTAAACAATCACGAAGATTTGGCAAAACAAATCAAAAAAACTTGCGGTAGTTGTAGTGTCTTTCTGGAAGATATTTACAAAGATGCAAAAGTAGGCGATCCGGAACACATCACCGAAATTGCACAAAGAATCATAAAAATGAAAACTTCTGCAAGTATTATTATACTGCAAGAGGACACAAAACCGTTTCATCCAAACCTATTCAAAGGGAGTTTATCCCAAGAAGGACTTCGAATGGTGATTAAAAATTAATGTTTATATTACAACACATAAAAGAGTTTCGCTGATTTCAGTGAGACTCTTTTTCTATGAAATAAACTTGACTTTTTACAGTAAATATCTATACAAATAAATGATGTGATATTTAAAATCAATCTAAGGGAGAAAGCGAAAATCCCGAATACCAAAGAGTAGCAAAAAACACAAAAAACAAAACATAAATGAAAAAATTATTAAGCTCACTACTATTGGTAATGATTACATTATCAATATATGCTTTTCAGGTCCCACCAAGATCACCACGTTTAGTGACGGACTACATTGGTTTATTATCTCCAGAAGAAAAAAATGGTTTGGAACAAAAGCTTTTAGTTTTTGAAAAACAAACAAGTATCCAAATTGCAGTAATAACATTGGATGATTTGGATGGAGAAGATCCACAAAGTGTAGCTACTGAATTTATCCAGCAATGGGGAATTGGCCAAAAAAAATTAGATAATGGAGTTGTTCTCTTAGTTGTCAAATACAGCGAAGCGGCAAGAAAAAAATTATCTGAAAACAAACATGGCTCATGTCGTATTGGAACTGGATATGGTGTTGAAGAATATTTAACTGATGCAAAATGCAAGAAAATCACAGCGAAAATTTTACCTTACGTCAAACAAGATAATTATAGCGGAGGTATAAATATGACAATCGATGAGATTATCAAAACATTAGGTACAGTTGGATGGGAACAACGGCAAACATTTGAAAAGCAAAAAGTAGCCAAAGCAAAAGAAGATAGAGATGTTTTCTTAAATGCATTGGGTATTACCATGGGTGGTTTGATTCTTTTGGGATTATTGATCTTTTTTATCTCTAAAATTCAAAAAGAACGTCAAAAAAAACAGGTAATTGAACAAAAAAAAGCTTCGATTAGATCATCATTTAAAGAAGCTGAGGAGAGATATACAGATTTAATTAATAGCATTCCTCCGAAAGATCTCAATTATCCTGATTGGGCTGTACAACGATACAATACAGTTCAAGAAAGAATAACAGCCACCAAAATCATTAAAATTGAAATAGGATTATTTGAAAATGTTTTGAAAACAAATCCAGAAGATGCTCGTAAAATTACAAACAAAGTATGCAAAGTTATTACAGAGTTGCAAAGCTCTATTGATCTTTTACAAGAAATTCCGATAGAAGTACAAAAATATCGTAATGGAGCAAAAGACAAATTAGCAAATGCTGAAAGTTTTGTTACCAAGTTTAGTCAAGATATTGATAGTGAAGTTAAAAAAGGGTTTATTCTTACAAAGTACCAAACAGCAAGTACTGGTTTTACAAAAAGACTAGAAACAATCAAAAACTCCAAAGAGGAGAATAATGAAAAAGCTATTTGGGATTCATCTGTAATATTATACCGTGATGTTGTGGAAACACACTCAGAAATGAATACGATCTTTACAACACATAACGAAACAGAGCAAATTTTGAAGAGTGTAGAAAAAGCATTACAAACAATTTCCGAGAACGGAATCAAATCTAGCTCAATCATTTTAGATGAGTTAAAATCCACGTATCCAGAAGATAATTGGAAAGATCTTGAAACAAACTTCTCACTGATCCCAGCACAAATAAGTACTTGTCAAAGATTACTCACTGATGCAAAGAATCAGAATAGTATGGGAAAACAGGAATTTAATAGTGCAAAATTATCTGCAAACAAATGCATAGGTCAACTTGATACTATACAACTTTGTTGTAGAAAAATCAAAGACCGCAAAGCTGAAATTCTTTTGGCGAAAGATAATTATCAAAAGATACTATCAAACGCAGAAAAATCAGTAGAAAACGCAAAGCAAAAAATCAATCACCCCGATGTAAAAGACACTACAAAATCAAAATACAATCAGGCACAGACATCTCTTCAAAATGCAAAAAAGAATTTTGAAAGACAGTCTGTAATAAATTGGATTTTATCCGTAAGTGTATTATCTGGGATTATTGAATTATCCCAATCCGCAAGTAATTCTGCTCAAAACGATATTTCAGATGCTGAAAATGCACGAGAAACAGAGCGTAGACGGATCAAACGCCAACAGGAAGAAATTCAACAGCAAGAACAACAACGACAACGCCGACAACGAGAAGAAGACGAAAGGAGAAATACTTCCTATACATCTTCCTTTTCGAATGACAACTCAAACGATAGTTTTAGTGGCTTTGGTGGTGGCGATTCTGGTGGTGGCGGAGGAGGTACCGATTGGTAAAAAAATATCGTAAATTACATCATAGGAGTACGCGAAAATCCTAACAAAGAGTAGCGAAATAAAAAAAATAAAAAAAATGAAAACAAGTAACATTATTTTAATTATTATCTTTGCCGTAATTGGTCTTGGAGGATGTTCTGTAGTGGGGTCTTACAACACTATGGTTAACAAAAATGAAGATGTCAAAGCCGCTTGGTCGCAGGTTGAAAATGTATATCAGCGCCGTTCAGATTTGATTCCAAATTTAGTAGAAATTGTGAAAGGCTACGCCACTCATGAAAAGTCTACGTTAACCGCAGTTATTGAAGCACGTTCCAAAGCAACAGCCATAACCATTGATCCATCGAAAGCAACGCCAGCTCAACTGAAAGCATTTACAAGTGCTCAGGGAGAACTCAGCTCAGCTTTAGGTAAATTAATGATGGTTAAGGAGGCGTATCCAGAATTGAAGGCAAATGAAAACTTCATGGAGTTACAATCTCAATTGGAAGGTACGGAAAACAGAATTGCTGTTGAAAGACGAAAATTCAATCAATCCGCACAAGGGTACAATACTTACATCCGGAGATTTCCAAACAATATTGTTTCAAATATGTTTGGGTTCACGGAAAGAGCTTACTTCGAAGCGGATGCTAATGCAAAAACAGCACCCAAAATAAAATTCTAAAACGAACACCATGAAAAAAGCCAGAATTTTATTTATTCTTATTATTGTTTCATGTCAGATAGCTTGGGGACTTACAATCCCTGAGCTTCATGGCAAAAGAATCAATGATTATGCCGGTATATTAAGTACCGAAGAAGTAAGTAAACTTGAAGCAAAACTTGCAGAACACGAAAAATCTTCATCTAACCAAATAGTAATATTGATCATGAAATCCTTGGAAGATGAAAATTTGGAAGAATTTTCTGGGAAGGTTGCTGAAAAGTGGAAAATTGGGCAAAAAGGTAAAGATAATGGAGTGATTCTTCTTTTCTTTATGGATGACAAAAAAGATAGAATAGAAGTAGGATATGGTCTAGAATCAGTCTTACCGGATGCTATCTGTAAACGAATTCTAACGAAAGAAGTACAACCCAAATTCAAAGAAAAGAAATACTACGAAGGTATTGATCAAGAAACAGACAAAATATTTGCTAGTATAACTGGTGAGTATCAAAAAGAAATAGCTGCAGAAACCAAAACCAATCATCTTTTAATTGGATTTGCATTACTTGCTATTATTGCTGGATTATTGGGATATACTCATTGGAGTGTTTCAAGTATTACTGGTGGAATTGGATCACCAATTGTATGGTTTTTAATATTTGGAGCGGTGAGTATTTCATCAATACTTATATTACTTGTAGCTGGTATAATTGGTGGATTAATAGCTCATTTCATTATGTCTCTTACGCTCGGAGGTGGTGTATCTGGAAGCGATTTCGGAAGTGGCATCTTATTTAGCGGAGATAGTAGTGGAAGTATTGATTCCTTTTCCAGTGGTGGAGGAGATTTTGGAGGCGGTGGTGCCTCAGGAGGTTGGTAATCCAATACTCAAATAATATTAGCAAAAAAGCTCTGGGTTTTCCTGGAGTTTTTTTCATAATTTCAAAAATATTTCTTAGCTATTTTTAAATTGAAAACAGCATCTCAATTCATATAAACAATAGGTACATATTATCCCTAATCATAGAAATATATGAGATTTCACACCATAGTTTTAGGATGTCAGATGAACTATGCCGATACGGCAAGGATAAAGTCAGTTCTAACCAACTGTTGACGAGCGCATACCGACGATATCAAGAAAGCTGATATTGTGATTTTTGATACGTGTTCAGTGAAACAAAAAGCCGAAGATAAAATAACAGGAAGATTGAAAGGGATTGCCCCACATCAAAAGGTTCGAATCACAGGATGTATGATCCAACATAATCTCAGAAACTCAAAAATCACCCTAGATCCGACCAAAATACTTCCAGACAACCTCAAGGTCGGTAACTTCCTCGGCTCTATCCAATCTCAAACCCCAGAAGTCATAGGAGCGACTGCAGATGAAATCAATGAATTCAAATACAATCCAAACACCAAACAAATCTGAATTAATCATGCCTTCAACCCACTATTCTACAATCTCATCCAAAAACGACCCAATATTGAACTCTTTTTTAGAATAGATGACACAGGATTTTTGCCATTGATTCTCAACAAAATTGGCTACAAAGTAACCTATGACCAAGAATTAATCAATGAATACATAAATATCATCCCAGAGGATATGAATACTTCTATGAATCATCACAAAAAAACGGCATATATTCCAATCTCTACAGGATGTAACCAATTTTGTTCGTATTGTATTGTGCCTTATGCAAGATGATTGGAAAGAAATATTCTTATCGAAAATATTATTTTAGAAGCCAAACATCATCTCGCCAAATGAGTCCAAGAGATAATATTATTAGGACAAATAGTCAATAAGCATCCACAGTTTACTGAGATTCTCAAAGCAGTTTTAGCACTCGATGGACTGAGATGGCTGAGATATACGTCTCCTTATCCAAATTTTTATAGCGCAGAAGTACTCGCCTTACACGAAACGGAAGCCAAACTTTGTCCTCATATTCATATCCCGTTCCAATCAGGTTCTGATCTTGTTCTCCAAAATATGCGCAGATGATATACTTCAGAACAGGCCAAAAAATTCATCGATAGTATCCAGAAACTTCAGAGAAAAATTAGCATTACAACAGATATTATCGTAGGATTTCCTGGAGAAACAGAAGAGGATTTTGAAGCATCATTAGACCTTGCAAGACACGGGCAATTTGATATGATATATATCGGTATTTATTCCCCTAGACCGGGAACTCGAGCTCACAAAAATCTCGCTGATGATATTTCGAAGGAAGTGAAACGAGACAGACGAAACAGACTCAACAATCTCCTCAAAGAGATTTCCAAAAAAAACAATATAACAGAAATTGGATCGTCTCATACCATGATTATAGATAGCGAAGATGAAACAAATTACTTTGGATACACAGAAAATATGAAACAAATTAGCATACATAAATCTGATTCTAGACATCATATTGGTGAATTCATTGACGTAACGATTACGGATTGAGCATCATTTAAACTCATAGGAAAAGAGAGTGTCATCTCCGCCTAGCCAGTTGCAGCGGAGATCCACAGATAGATTCCCGCCGCAGCTCCGCAACAAAGCGGGAATGACATAGAAAAATTTATAATCTAACATTTCTCTCATGTACCGTCCATCAGGATTTCCAGAATACAGTCCAGCAGAGCAAGCTGTTTTTGATAGAGTTAAATCTATTATCGAAAAGCACTATGCATCGTTTGGATATGCTCATATATACACTCCTGCTGTTGAATCCAACAAAATCCTCTTAGCAAAATCTGGAAACGAAACTACAAAACAGATTTTCGGTCTCTATGGATTAGCTCAAGGAGGAGAAGATTTGAAAGACTATTCATTACACTTTGATCTCACTATCCCATTTGCAAGATATATTTTGGATCATGAAGGAGAGATTGCTTTCCCATTCAAACGTTTCCAAATCCAACCAGTTCGAAGAGGAGAAAGAGCCCAAAGAGGGAGATTTAGAGAACTTTGGCAATGTGATATTGACTCAGTATGGAGAACAGAATCCAAAGATTCTATGATATTCTATGATGCTGAGACACTCATCGTAATTGCAAATATCTTAGATGAAATCAAAAAAACTTATTTTTCAGACAAAGGAATCACTATCCATTACAACAATAGAAAACTCATTGAAGGATTACTGGCTGACTATACAAACAAAGGTGAAATTTTTGGACTTTTTGATAAATATTACAAAATCTGAGCAGAAAAATTTGAAGAAGAACTCAAAAGTCTTACCGTAAACGAAGATACACAAAGAATCTTAGAATTTGTAAGTGATCCAAAAAAGTATCTCTCTCACTCTAAATCAGAAGAGGGAATTCAACAACTCCTTGAATTAGAATGATACTTAGAAAAACTCAATACGAAATGAGTTAAACTTGTGTTTGATCCATTTATTACTAGAGGATTAGATTATTATACAGGAACCGTCTATGAAACATTTTTGGATGATGATATGGCGCTTGGAAGTATTAGTTCATGAGGAAGATATGATGGATTGACTAAATATATAGATCCAAAGAGAAGTTTTTCTGGAGTAGGTGGAAGTATTGGTATCTCTAGATTGATGACGCTAATCTTCGAACAAGGAGAAGGTTCTAAACAAACTACAACAAATTATCTATGTATACATTTTGCTGAAACTTTTAGTGAAATAGCAAAGATTGCAGACAAATTAAGATCAGAAGGAAATAATGTAGAGATCTATCCAGTTGCGGACAAATTATGAAAGCAGTTTAGTTATGCAGACAAAAAAAATATTGTAAATGTAGTTATTTTATGAACAAGTGAAAGAGATGCAGGAATATATAAAGTTAAAAATCTAGTTCAATGAACAGAAACAGAATTTCCTCTCTAAAAAGATAAAAACACTTGATAAATACGCCTAATTAACTAATAACAAAACATATTTACTTAGCAACCAAGACGGCCGTGTCACTACTTCAATTTATCATTATTATAGCTGCGCTATTGTTTATCATCTTTGGGATAGACCTCTATAAGCGCAAAAAGATGAATATCTTGCATTTTTTGATATTTTTTGGTGGAGCTGGAACGATTATTTTATTTGCTCTTGATAACGATCTTCTCAATAGATTTTGACATATTTTTGGATTAACAAGAGGTGCAGATGTGTTAGTCTATGGATCACTTGTGATGTTAGCATATTTTTTTGTAGATTTACTCAACAAAGATACAAAATCCAAATTTCAACTAACTAAACTCATTTCTCAATTAGCGATCAATGAATGTCGAACTACCTATAAAGATAAGATAAGATCATATAAAAATCAGACCAACAAAGATGAGTTTATTTTCAACATCAGAGCATACAACGAGGCATCTACATTAGGTACTGCTATCGACGAAGTTATCTGATGAGGTTTTCACAAAATATTAATTGTAAATGATGGATCCTCAGATAATTGCAAAGAAATTATCTCGGAAAAACAAAAAAAATACCCACATGCACTCATTATGATTGCCTCGCATACCATCAATAGATGATGAGGTGCTGCCAATCAAACAGGATATAATTTCATCAAAACATATGGAGATGAACTTAAGATCAAACGATTTGTAGGATTTGATGCGGATGGTCAAATGGACATCAAAGATATGGATATATTTATCAAAGCTATATCTAAAAAACACCATGATCTCTATATATGATCGAGATTCATCGAATGAGGCAAAACCGAAAATATGCCATCAATGAGAAAATTTATTCTTTGAATTGCAAAACTTGTTACCAAAATTTTCTATGGTTCTCAAGTCTCGGATCCTCACAATGGATATAGAGTGATTAGTTTATCTGCTTTGAGAAAATTTGTAATTACTGCAGATGGTATGCATTATGCAAATGAGATAAATGAGCAAATCCAATCACACAAAATGTCCTACCAAGAGATCCCCGTACATATCCGTTACACAGAATACAGTCTCGGGAAATGACAAAAAAATTCAAATAGTATCAAACTTTGATTAGAAATGATTTATAAAAAAATATTCTTCAGATAGCTCAGTGTCATCTCCGCCTAGCCAGTTGCAGCGGAGATCCACAGATAGATTCCTGCCGCAGCTCCGCAACAAAGCGGGAATGACATAGTAATTTACTCTTTATAAAATCTCAATGATTGATATCAAAAAAATTCGTGATAATCTAACTGAATACAAAATAGTAATTACCAAGAAGAAAAAAAATGTTGATGTAGATGCGCTTTTACATTTAGATGATCAAAGAAAAAACCTTCAAAAAGAAATCGATGAACTTAAATTTCAACAAAAGAAACTTGGTGAAGAGAAAAAATACGAAGAAGCTAAGGCACTAAAAACCAAGATACAGATGATAGAAGAGTCTTACAAAGTAGTTGTAGAACAATTTGATACTATGATGCTCACAATGCCAAACTTCATAGCACCAACCGTTCCTGAAGGTAAAGATGACTCAGAAAATGTAGTAGTGAAAACTGTTGGAGAAATACCTCAATTCAATTTTGAAGCAAAAGACCATATGACACTTATGAAACAATTTGATATGGTTGATGTAGAAAGAGGAGTAAAACTAGCTTGAGCTCGTAGTTATTTTCTCAAAAACGATGGTATGCTTCTCGAACAAGCAGTTCTCCAATATGCTCTCCAAAAGATGGTTAAAAAATGATTTTCTGCTTTTTCTGTACCAAATATGGTAAATACAGAATGTCTCGTAGGAACTGGATATTTTCCAGGTGGCGAGGAAGATGCTTACCGATTAGAAAGAGATGATCAATGGATGATCGCCACTGCTGAAATTCCTATCACAGCATATCATATGAACGAAGTACTCTCAGAAGACGAATTACCAAAAAAATATGTAGGTCTCTCACCATGTTATCGTCGTGAAGCTGGAACTTATGGTAAAGATACAGCTGGACTCTACAGAGTACACCAATTTATGAAAGTTGAACAAGTAGTTCTTTTGCCAGAAGATCTTGCAATGTCAGATTTTTGGCATCAACAAATATTGCAAAATTCTATGGAACTTTTGGATGATCTCAAAATACCTTATCGTTTGCTCCAACTTTGTACTTGAGATTTATCTCTAGGTAAATATAATTCACATGATATTGAATGTTGGATGCCATCACGTAATAGTTACGGAGAAACACATTCTGCTACATCATTTTTGGATTTCCAAGCACGTAGACTCAATAT
>JBAXSM010000022.1:0-17603 GCA_037130715.1 Candidatus Absconditabacteria bacterium | reverse complement strand
AATTGCATTTTGTTTAGTATTATTCTCGGTACTAGGAAGCTGAATAGGTCAAAATGTAGAAATACATATGAGATCCAAAAAAATTCTCCCCCTGAAAATAATATTTGATCGAACATTCATCAAAGATATTGTAAGCAAAAATCGAAACTATGGAGTTTCATATTATCTCAGTAGTTTCCATACCTTATTGCCTTTGTTATTACTGACACGATTTTATCCAACCATCTCAGGAAAGGATTATTCAGGTACACGAGGATTAGCATTGGGACTCATAGAGATTCTCCTTATAATCCCTTCGGCACTTGGAAATAGTCTCTTACACAAAATTCCAAAATATGAAAAGAAAGATAAATTGAGAAGTATGTGAAGTCTTATGAATCTTATGATATGGATAGGAGGAATAGCAGCTATCAACTTCTGGATTTTTGCAGATATTATTATCAAGATATGTTCTAGCAAAGATTACCTCTGATCATTTGCTTCTATAGCACAACGAGGATCAAATCAGGTTATACCGTTCTTGTGAATTGTATTGTTTGCAAGTTTTGTAAAACAAGTATATAACTACATATTCGTGGCTACTGACCAACAAAATGTACTGCTTAAAATCAATTGAGTAGGAGTTATTGTGGGACTTATCTTAGGATTATCACTTATCCCAAGTGGATCATTTGGACTTGGACGAGGTTTATTAGGAGCAACTATCACACAAGTAGCTATGGAATTAGTCTTTATGGGTGGAGCTATTTATGTAGGTATTCGCAAAGATATTAGTCCAATTATTGATAAAAAAATATTACGAAGAACCATATGAATGATATGTCTATTTGCAGTAATTTGAATAGGAGTTACCTATAATATGCAAGTCAGCTATACAATGTTCTTTATACTAGCAAGTATATTTAATTGAACAATGTTGCTTATATCACGGAAATCACTCAAAAAAATGGGACGTTGATTAACAGTCGATGAATCAGGTCAAGAAATACATCCTGAAGAAACATATGCGTAATTTATCTTGTATTTGAAAATTAGTATGCACGAAAAAAAACCTGTCTTCTTTGATGAATCAGCCAAGAGAGGGAAAATAGTAAAAAGAGTTGTCCTCTTAGCATTATTCTGTCTCATCTTTCTTATTATAAATTTTGTGATTAGCCTTTTTGTAAAACCATTATTTCCAAATACACCATTCGAATTACCAAAAGCCCCACATTATTATACCAAGAAACATACACTACCAAACCCAACAGTATTACAAAATGTAAAAAGCATATTATGAAAAGAAAACATCAAAGAACAATTAGAATCACCAATCAATATGGCAGCATTTTCTGTAGAACGAGATGATGCTAGTTTTCAGTCACTCAAAAATAATTTACCATATATAGAAACACTATATCCAGAATGGATGTCTCTGTGAAAAACAGGTATTATTTTACTTTCCCCTGACAAAAGAGATAGAACATTAACATACATTAGACAATCTAATACTAATATCAAAATACTCCCAACCATCAATAATTTCAATGGTACGACCAATATTCGAGATGCTTGATTATTAGATACTGTTCTAAGTTCATGAGATACCAGAACAAATCTTATTAAACAAATAGAAGATTTTGTCATCAAAGAAAACGTAAATGGAATAAGTATAGATTTCGAAGAAGTTTATGACAAGACGCAACCATATTTCATAGATTTTCTAAGAGAACTTATAGATGAATTTGCTACAAAAAATTTAGAAGTAAGTGTAAATCTTCCATTCGATAATAATTCATTTGATTACAAAACAATAGGAAGTATTGTGGATAATGTAACTATTATGGCTTATGATCAACACTGGTCAAATGGAAATCCCGGACCAATTGCAGGACAATCTCGATTTGAATCTGGTGTTCAAAAAATAATTACATCAATCCCTGTGAATAAAATTACACTAGCATTAGGTAATTACTGATATGATCGACAAACAGGAAACAAACAATCAGTCATCAAAACGTTTCAAGAAGTCATCACAACGATGAAAGAATCAGAATGAACTGTTGCTTTCGACCAAGCTAGCTTAAATCCTATGACAGAATATTATGATGAAAATAATCTCTATCATCAAATTCGATACTTAGATGCAACTACATTTTACAATCAAATACAAATTGCTGAAAATGCAGGAATCTCAAATATCTCTCTCTGGAGATTATGATCAGAAGATCCTTCATTATGGAACTTATTAAAAAGCAAAAGTATCGAAGAAAACGAGAAACCTACGGAACTAGAAACATTCAATATGTGATATGATATTGATTACGAATGACTTGGTGAAATTTATAAAGTAATTGCGACACCCAAAGCCGGTTTGCGTACAATAGAATATGATACAGGAAGCAACACAATTGTAAATGAAGAAATTAAAACATTCCCAGTACCTTATACTATAGGGAGACTTGGTGGGATACAATCATGAGTTGTTGTTTTATCATTTGATGATAGTCCAGATCCCAAACGAACACCAGAAATATTAGCTATTCTCAAACAATATAATGTACCAGGATTATTTTTTATTATTTGAGATGAGGCGCAAGCATATCCAAATATTATCAAACAAATTGCAGATCAAGGAAGTTTTATAGGCAATCATACATTCACCCATCCAGATATCTCTGTGATTTCAGACAAAAGGATGGATGTCGAAATTAATTCAACACAAAGATTAATTGAAAGCGATATATGAAGATCCTCATTATTATTTCGTCCACCGTATGCCGAAGATATTGAACCAGAGATCCCTGATCAAGCACATCCATTGGTACATACGACCAATCTTGGATATCTTACCGTAGGTATGAACGTAGATCCAAATGATCGATCTAAACCAGGTACAGATGTTATTGTAAATCGCATTATTGATAAATTACAAAATCACAAATGAAATATTGTCTTACTTCATGATGGAGGAGGCGATAGAACAGAAACATTGCAAGCATTACCTATTGTCATTACCAAACTTCGTGCGCTTTGATATAAATTTATTTCTATCGCCGATTACGCGAGCAAGACAAAAGATCAATTGATGCCACCAATTTCAAATAATGATAAACTACTCATTCGATGAGATAGTCTCGTATATAAACTTATGAGTATCATTAGTCGGTTTATTTATTATGTATTTGTAATTTGATTAACTATTGGTATATGACGCTTAATAATCATCGCTCGATTCGCAATACATCACGGGAAACAAAGTAAACAAAGAACATTTCCAAACAAAGACTATGCACCCAAAGTATCTGTCATTGTGCCAGCATATAACGAAGAAAAAGTTATAAACAAAACAGTCAGAAGCTTATTTGCGAGCACCTACAAAAACTTTGATATTATTGTTATTGACGATTGATCTTCAGACAACACATACGACGTTTGTTACGAAGCATATCACAACAATTCACAAGTTAAAATATTCAAAAAACCAAATGGATGAAAATCCAAAGCCATCAATTTTTGAATGGAAAAATCTGATGCAGAGATCATTATTATCTTAGATGCTGATACCATCTTCGACAAAGATACTATTGCACTGATGATTAGACACTTCCAAGATCCAATAATCTGAGCTGTCGCAGGAAATGCAAAAGTATGAAATAGAACAAACTTCATCACCAAAGCACAAGCACTCGAATATATTACAAATCAAAATCTCGATCGTAGAGCATTCGATGTCTTCAATGCTATCACCGTAGTCCCAGGTGCTGTAGGTGCTCGAAGAAGAGACATTATCACGCAACTATGATGATTTAAGAGTGATACATTAGCAGAAGATGCAGATCTCACATTAGAGGTGCTTAAATGATGATACAAAATTGTCTATGAAGATGGAGCAGTGGCTCTCACAGAAGCACCAGAAACGATCAAAGCATTTCTCAAACAAAGATTTCGCCGAGCATTCTGAGTACTTCAAATGACCTTCAAACATGCCGATGCATTAGGAGACAAAAATGTCAGTCCAGGATTACGTTATTTTGTATTCCCAAACTTAATTATCTTCCAGATTTTCTTTCCTATTATTGCACCATTTATTGATCTAGTATCCACATTATCACTGCTATATTTGACGATAGATTTCTCATTGTCAGGTAATGAACAGCACTTATTATCAGCCATACATATTCTGATTTATTATTGTGTATTCATTGCTATTGATGGAATCATTACGGTAATTGCGTTTAAACTTGAAGAAAAAGAAGATCGAAAACTCACACGAATGTTCCCAATCCAAAGATTTGTCTACAGATTATTAATGTATTATATAAACCTCAAAGCACTCAAAACAGCCATTAGTGGGTACCGAGTTGGTCGATGAAAACTAGAAAGAAAAAATTCAGTTGAACTCAAAGAATAATATAATAAACACAGAAAAGGAAAGACTAATCATCTTTCTTTTTTTGATATTGATTTTTACGAACAAAATACTATATTATAATCAATAAACAAAATGTCAAACACTAAAAATTGAGAAACATGGAACAACTAGACTTTACGTGGCTTGTAAGAATAGTCACCAACAAATTGCGATTAATTATTAGTACCGTAATTATTCTCGTGATTTTTTCATTACTGTATGAGTGGAATGTATTGGATTTTTTCTTTAGAGATCCAAATAGACATCCCCTAAGAGGAATATTGATACTATCGATAATCCCAGGAATTGTAGATTATTTGATATACAAACTTTACGATTCGTTTGTCGTATACAAAGAGGTTATACCTGGTACTGTTACCAAAAGACACAAATATCCGATATACAGCGATAACAGTGGTATGGAACAGCAGTATGCACAAGCGATAATCCAACAAGAGCCATCAGCATATACGTACTTCTTATCAATACAAAGAAATAATGATGAAGAAAGTTTCGATATAATGGTTTCCAAAGATGTATATGAAAGCATCAAAGAAGGGGATACTATACAAATCCTCAAAACACGCACTATGGCAGAAGCACACTATCAATTAGCGTAGCTTAAGTCAAAACTCACAGAAAAAGCTCTGATATGTTCAGAGCTTTTGCTTTAATAAAAATTATTGAAGACTTGATTTGATGAATAAAGTATATATAACAAGATCGTATATATTTATCTTTTACAAATCATATATGAAGAAATTAATCATCTCAGCAAACCCGAGTTCACAATGATTTTCTCATAAAATAGTTAAAACACTCAGTGATCTCTCACAAAAAAAATGAGATACCGTGGAAATTCTAGATCTCTATACCACACCACTTAAACAAGATTTTCTAAGATATGAAGACAAAAAAGAAGTACCAAATGATGAAATCACAAAAAAACTTCAGGCCAAAATAACCCGAGCAGATGAATTGATTTTCGTATTTCCAATCTGGTGGGGAGATGCACCAGCAATTATGAAAAACTTTATAGATTGTAACTTCTGAGCAGGATTTGCATTCAAATATGAAAAAGGAGGAAAGGCAACAGGTCTTCTCAAGGGGAAATCTGCAAGAATCATCGCTACATCATGAGCACCAGCATTCTTCTACAAAATACTTCTCCATATACAAGTATTATGGAATTTAAACCGTATTGGGTACTGTGGTATCAAACAAAAATCATTTACTGTTTTTGGAGATATTGATAGATCCAAGACACAAAAAGATCAGTATCTCAAAACAATAGAAAAACTAATATAACCAACAAGAAGAGGAGTAAAACCCTCTTTTTTTACAAATACAATTGATTCTAATAGCCAGATCTATATGCTGAATCCACTTTTTTTTATATATTCTATTTTTCTCTCCAATGGAAAATCAAGTGACAATCAAAGACAACACCGCCAATCCAGCTCCCTTAGGACTTCTCGGATTTGGTATGACAACAATTTTACTCAACATCCACAACGCTGGATTCTTCGAACTTAACGCCATGATTATGGGTATGGGTATCTTCGTAGGAGGTATTGCTCAAGTGATCGCAGGTATTCAAGAACGAAAGAAAAACAACACATTCGGAGCTACTGCATTTACTGCATACGGATTCTTCTGGATTGCATTAGTAACTACTTGGATTCTTCCAAAGTTAAACATAGGCATAGCTAAAGCTGACGAACTTTCAATGGGATTCTTCCTATCTATATGGGGATTATTTACCTTATTTATGTTTGTTGGAACATTAAAGATCAATAGAGCATTACAAGCCGTTTTTGGAACACTTACAGTACTTTTCATCCTATTGGCATTGGGTGATTTCACAGGTATCGCGCTTATCAAGACAATCGCTGGATACGAAGGGATCATTTGTGGACTCTCAGCTATCTACGCTTGCGCAGCTCAAATTCTAAATGAAGTCTACGGTAAAACTGTTTTACCTTTGGGTAAAGTTAAATAAGTAAGTATTTCAAACATATATAGAAAAGAGAGGAGTCATCCTCTTTTTTTCTTTGACTTTAAAAACATTCTGAATATACTCACCATAGAATATTTTATACTACCAACTTGATGGAAACCCCAAAAAAAGATAATGAGCATAGTTCTTCAAAACAACACATCTCAAGTAATATTTCAGATGAGATGACAAATATTTTACTAGTATCTAAAGAAATAGAGGAATTAGCCTCTATCTACAACGCATCAGGTAATATATATCATAATTGGTCACATATTAGCAGTTGTTTAGCCGAGTTAGAAGCCAATAAAGAGCTAGCAGAAGACTACAAAGCCATAAAAGAAGCCGTTCTTTTTCACGATATTATTTATATTCCATGAAAGAGGGATAACGAGGAGGAAAGCGCCTTATTCGCTGAAAATTACCTCAAAAATAGGGGAGAAAGCGAGGAATATTGCCACAAAGTGAGAGATCTTGTACTTATTACAAAACATAATGAAATACCAGTTACCAAAGATCAAGAATTAATCATAGATATAGATCTGTCTATATTATGACAAGATGACCAAACATATCAAAATTATACAAACAATGTCAAACACGAATATCAAAAAGCTATGCCAGAATTAACTGATGAACAATTTTATCTCTGAAGAAAAAATTTTCTAAAAAAATTTCTCCAAAAAGATAAAATGTATTTCACAAAAACATTTTCAGACAAATACGAATCTCAAGCAAGACAAAATTTACAAAAGGAATTTGAAACAGTACAAAAAAAATTAGAAAAATAGACAGAGGAGTTTCAAGAGTGATAAAAATACCCTATTTTTTCCGAAATCCAAACTCCCCTCAAATTCACCCAAAAAACACAAAAATAGCGTTTAAATTCGTGCTAAATTTTCATTGAGCTGAACAAGTATCAGCTGGGCACAAAAAACACACGAATTTGAAGGGGATTAAACGGCCCCAAAAGGCTTCTTTCTATGCAAAGAGACCACTTTTCAAAACTCACTCTCCAAAAGAGCAGAAATTTTCACAAATTGATCTATAAAAAATTATTTCTGAAAATAAAATCACAAAAATATTTTCAAAGGCTGAAATATACAGGGATCCAAAATCAATCCAAAACATCTTCTACTTTGCACAAGATACATTGTGCAAGGTTCAATATTGAAAACAAAAAGAAAAAATTACTAATTCAATCTAGTATATCTGACGTAAAAAGTAAGACACTAATTTGACTTTATTGATATCACAAAAATCCTGTAAGTTAATCTATGAAGAAAGAAGCCTAGGACTCCTCTCCTACTGAGAGGGACAAAATAATCTAGAAAATACACTATAATTTCATAGCCTCTAAATCTTCTCATACATATTGCAATATATCCATAGCTTCTGGTAATAGAGATTCTTGATATTTTTCTTCTTTATCATCTTCTTTAGAGATGGCTCTTTGTATATTGTTTTGTATAATCATAGCCATATTCGTGGTTGTTTGGTATTTCGACAAAAGAATTTGGGCCTTGCTAAATTTCAATTGCCTAAATCATATTATTATTGCGATAATTAAGGCAGCTAAACTTAATAATAAAGATAATATCGATACCCACATTTGTCGTTTAGATAATAATAATTGATGAAGAACTAAATGATCAGAAAAAGTCATCACTATTTATAATATGATAAAAAATCTTCAAATATCACTAGGACATAAAATTCCATCACATATATTCATATATTACTAAAACTTGTCCGATACCAATAATAATTCTAATCCAATTTGGACATTTTTTTCGACCTCAGGATATAATAACAAAACCTGTAATTTGCGCTGCAAGAATAAACAATGTCTCAAATGTTTTCATGGTTTTATAATAATAACTAAAAATACGAATTTAAGAGAACAAAAAAACATCAACTCCTCTCCTACTAAGAGGGAGAAATTTTATATTATTCCTTTGAATTACCAGTATATTTAGATAGCATATATTCTTTAATTGCTAAGAACAGATGTGGGTTTTCATCTCAAGCAAAATATATAGTTTCATTGTGTCAATTTTCTAATTTATTTTGATAATACAATGTAATAGTATTACTATCAGATATATAAAATTTATACACTTGATCTAAACTGTAATAATTTGAGAAATACTTTATTATCATAATATATTGGGGAGAAAATAAAACTATATATGAACTATAATTCTATTTTTCTTTTATATGACGCCATATTAATCTAATATAATCTTCTATTTCAATTAATGATTTTAACTTAATCGTTAAAACAATCAAAACTACAAAAATTCAAAATAATAAAACATTTGTTAATATCAAGGAGTCCATCAATAATAGTAAACAAATAAAAATAAAGGTATAACTCAAATAAACAAAGAGTAATTATAAGGATAGTTATTTTTGTTTGGGTTTAAGTCCTTTGGATTTACTAACAAGTCAATATGGAGATTGATTAGTTGGTTTTACAGAAAGTCACAAGGCATTTGTCTTACCGTAAATTGCCGAAGTACTCCTTCATAACTTATATCCTATAAGCGGAGTTGGTGTGTTTTGTTTATTTAATTTTTTTAACTCTACAATATCAGAGTTTGTCCAAGGCTTGCATCAATTAAGTGGAGCTTTTTTCATATTTTGTTTTTTGAAAGAAAATAAAACTAATAAAAAACTTATTTCAATCTCATTATAATTATTTTTTATTATTTGCAAGGGATTTTTCTCATCTTTCAACCCCTCTTTTCGGGGGAGTCAACTCCCCTTCTAGTTTTCAAAATTCTTATTGATTTCAGAGGTGACATAGCTATACAAAAAGAATGAATTTTTATTATGTATACCAAAATATATGAGCCCTACTACTCCACTCTCACGAATAGAGAGAAGAACCAAGATGGAAAAGATTATTACAGCACTTATTTACTATGGATTGCCTGTAATCGTAGCTACTACCTTAATTTTATCTATAAATAGTGCTCAGAATTTAGGGATTAGAACCCAAGAACGACGAGGGGAAAATGGAGCGAATCTCTTGATTATCGTCCTATTTATCAAACCAATCGTCCTTCTAGGAAAGAAGTATGCCTATGCACAAATAATCACTGCCAAACAAGCTATAAATGAGCTTAGAGCAGTAATTAATTATAGCAAACACAGCCAACGAAAAGCAAGCTTATCCACCATTGCAACAGTCGCAATAGACACTATATTCAGCCTTTCTACCTATCTTATGAGATTTAGAAGACAAATTGGTGTAGCGTGTTTCTGGTTTATCTTAGCTCATGCAGGATTATTACAAATCTTCCGACACAGAGCAGAGCTTCCTTTGTTTTTCAATATCGGAGAAAGTAAAGTATTTACAGGAATCTTAGGAATTATAGGGCTCTTGGTAGCTGCCATAACATCCAATAATCTCTCTATGCAAAAACTCAAACTCACATGGAAACCCGTACAAATGATAGCAGTATATGTCGCATTTTTCTTTGCTGTACTACATACAGGGAATATTCTCGCATTAATTCTCCTTATAGTACTCAAATATTTCGAAGCCAAAGAAACCAAAGCTGGACTATTTATAGAGATTCAAAAGGGCGTCAAAAAATTAATACAAGTAATACAAAAGAAATTACACAAATAAGCACCCAAAAACTTGCGTAAAAAGGGATTCTGAGTATACTTAGGTATCACAAAAACCAGATATTCTTTATTCAAACAAAAACCATGCAAATAAAATCTGTATTCATCTCAAACATGATGAGCTTCCCCTACACGGAAGACAGAAGCAAAGCGACTAGATTTCGTATTGAAGACAACGACGCAATCAATGTTTTTATCGGACCAAACGGATCTGGAAAGACTAATTTTCTAAAAATTATCAGACAAATGCTGACTGCTGGAGTTATCGAAGATATGGTATATGTAGATAATCCAGAAGAAAAGAGCAAAACTATCTGGCGAAATCAGAATACAAATATAAATATTAAACCTCATTTTCTTTCACCAGAAAAGCCGTCATTTGCTAGAATTGAGATAAGTATCACTCCAAATGACAAAGAAAATCTTCAGTTCCTTCAGAGCCAAAGAGTTATCTTAAATAATATTATCCAAACATACAGCACAATCTGATATGCTATTCCCGCAGTAGATCCCAAAGACATTTGAGATGTAAACAAAGTGTGGGTTAATTTTGACGTAGACACAAAAGCACAAACAATCACCGCAAAATATGATGGGAATAACCCCGTAGAACAATTCGCATTTGATATGCTTAAATACCAAGAAATTTTCCATTTATGTATCAGTATTTTCAACGAAAAGATCAAAACAGCCGAAGAAGCTGCACGATATCCATTGAAAAATACATTCTCATACTTAGATTACAAAAGAAATTTTGATAAAATTCAAGAAGATGATCTCAATCACCAAGCACGAGAACACTACGTTGGTAAAAAAAATAATAATAGTAGTAACTTCCCTGGATATGCACTCTGTATTAGAAAACTTCGAAATATCATAGATCATCATTCAGAAGAAAATGCACATATCATCAAACCCACGACTCCTCTTTCCCAAGAAGAAATAGACAAGAAACTAATGGAATCAGATTTTTTTCTAAAAGTACATGCCAGTATCAAAAAATATTTAGAATTAGAACTCAAAGCTATATATCACGGAGAAAATATCGAACTTGTCTTTATAGATACAGATAATATAAGTCACAATATTCATGATTTAAGTCATGGAGAGCAATCTTTGTTGATTATTTTGATGAGTATCTATGGACATGATCTCAAAGATGGAATGCTAATTATCGATGAACCAGAAATGCATTTCCATCCACAAATACAGAGAAGACTGAGTAATCTTCTCTCAAAACTCAGCAAAGAAATGGGGACACAATGTATTTTATCCACCTATTCTCCTATATTTATCAATGAAAAAAACATAGAGAATGTATACAGATTTAATAAGGTTGAAGGTGCAACAAATATCACCTACCCAGATAAATCTATAGGAGAAGATGAATCTAGTCTTATGCAAATCCTTAAATTCGAAAATACATCTAAGATATTTTTCGCAGATACTATTATCATGGTAGAATGAGAAATTGATGCGTATTTTTTCGAATTTTATCTTCAATATCTTCATAAATTCCCAGAGCGAAAAGACTGTCTCAAAAACTACGAAATTATCAATATTAATGGGAAAGGAAGTTATAGAAAACGACATAAATTTCTCAAAAGATTTAATATAGAATCATATTTTATCTGAGATCGAGATAACATCGTAGATTACGGATTTGTGAGTCAATCTGATCTTACAAATTACTATAAAGAAGCCAAAAGATATTATAGCAAGAGAGGAAAGTGACTATGAGACCGTCATTATACAAAATTAGTAACAACCGTAAAAGAACTTCATGGAAATCAATATAACGCTATTATTCAACATATCACTAATCTCTACAAAGAAGATGTTTTTATTCTCCAAAGATGAGATATAGAGACATATCTCGGTATGAAAGCCAAAGGTTTAGAAGAAACTATAGATTTTTGTCATAACTTTTTTGATATTTGGCTTCAAAATCCAGATCTCAAAGAACATAGAGAAGAATTTAATGCTATCATAAGTCAGATATTCAAAAAATGTGCATTACCAGCATCTACAATCACTCCTACTGATGAAGTACTAGCAACAAGAAAGGCTCTTTGAATCGTGCAAGATACCAGTCTTCCATTGACCCAAGAAACTAAACAGCAAGAAAATACTCTTCAAACAAACATTATATCACCAGCACCAATTTCCATCCAAAATACTACAAAAAAAACGGATATACCGCAAAGTATAAATCCGTCTGTACATAGGTGAGAAGATGATATCATTATTTGACATCATGATCACTATTATTAATTATTTTTTGAGAAAGATAAACAAAGCAACTACCAAAAAGATAAAGCTAAGTCCAATGAAAACCAAATTCTTGGACTTTTCATTTTTGATAGAATGTTTAAGTTGATCTATTTTTTCTTCCAACTTCTGTTTTTCTAAGATAGCTTCTTGTTTTTCTTTGGTATAATCAGGTAATGCAATCATATGTTTAAGTTCAGATTCCAACTCCCCTATTCTTTGTTGAAGAACAAAAATAATCTTGTTTTTTTCTTCCATCATTTTGTCTTTTTCCTTAAAAACAAGGAAAAATTTCTCTATTTTTTGATCAATAATAGCTTCTAATTGTGGGTTTGTAGAATGTAATGGTGCTGTAGAACGTGTTTCCAAAGAAGAAGAACTAATAACTTCAGTATCAAATTCTTGATGTAACGCTGCAAAATCTTGTTGCAAAGCTTTAACTTCATCTTTTTCCAAAAGAACTTTATTAGCTACTTTTTTGTAAGAGAGTTTTCCATTTCTGATATATCTATCAATGGTTCTAGTCGAGATTCAAAGGCTTTGGGCTGCTGCCTCTCTCGTAATATTATACATTTTTGCCATACTATAAACAGACACAATAAATAAAAGACTATAAATCGAATTTCTTTACATCCTCTCTAGAGATATCAGTGATCAATGATTTAACATAAATAGCCAATAAAAATCACCAAACAACTCAAAGAAACAAAAGAACAGGATATAGAGATAGAAATCACATTGATGATCAAAAGAACGAAATGCTTGTTACCGTTCACATATTCTGAAAATAAGGAACCCATAGAATAATAAAGATAACAATTAATATCCATAATAATGTAGTTTTTCAGAGTTTCATTTTTATTTTATTTTTTTAAGTAAAAGATACAAAATGCTCAATACACATGAAAGAACAAAGACTTGCTTAACATTCCCAAGATGTACAGTTACTCACACTGCTAAGAAATTCACAAACTGCTCAAAGACATAGAGCAACAAGAAATTAAGAACAAGAGATGAGAATCAGAAAGATAACATGGAGATTGGTAGTGTCAACAAGTGCAAGACTCCTTTGATCAAAACATTGCAAATCCAGGATAAAATACCCAAGAAAAGGAATACTACAAACACATTACCATATACTGAATGAACGGTAAATCACAATCCAGGAAGAAAAGTAGATATCAAATACAAAATAACACTTCATAACAGAATAGAAATAACACTTTGTTTCAAATAGTGCATAAGAATTCCCAACGAAGTAAAAAAAACTGTACATATTTGTCTACTCTTTTCAAGAGATTCTGTCTAAATATGTCCTTTAATCCAATAAATCATCAAAAGAATCTTCTTTGCCATCGGACAGATATGTATGAATTCAATTTCTCGCAGCTAAGATAGCAATAACAGCTGCTCTCCTTCTCCTCGTAGATACTTCAAATCACTTAGAAAGCATAGTTTCATAGTTCCAAGTCAAAATAGTATCCACTGACTCTCCAACAATAAATTCAGACAAAAAACTTGCTGCAGCTGTAGTGATAGTAGAACAATTTCACGTATAACTATACTCTACGACAATAGAGTTCTCTATTTTTAGATACACCGTAATATCATCTCAACAAATAAAATTTCATTCATGAGAAAAAGTAGTCGGTGCTTCCATTCACGTATTACACAAGGGATGTTTGGCATATTCTTGGATCAACAGATTGGTTTCCTCCTGCATATATAGGCACTAAATACATAAAAGACTAATAATCCAATTTCAAAAATAACTGAGAAACAAGCTGTCTAAGCAAGAGAATCAAAGTATTTGTGAGTTCAACAAATCATTTTACACAAACAACATTAAATTCTTGAATTTGATCAAACGCTTGTTGTACAGAAAGGAAAAATTTATTTGAGTTTACTTCAAGGACAATATCATAGAAATCATTTTCTCCAGCAGAAAAATTTGCCTTCACTGCATTTACATATACCGTTCTTTGTTGATTTCATTGGTCAATAAGGGACTTTTGAACAATCATAGGCAAAAGGGAGAAATAAAAGAACAACAGTGTACCCCTTTTAAATTTTTAACCATAGAAAACAACAGAAAATTCATTAGAATTTTTATAGACAAATGGGCTTGATTTTTTTGAGAGAATCGTTATTTTTTTACTAAGCATTTTATCAGTACCCATGTATGATATGAAGAACCAGTATTTCGACACCGTTGTGAAAAAGATATGAAAACACAAAAACAAGATCATCGAAATAGAAAAAATTAAATCTATCATAGAACACATTTTGGATACGGAATACACAGAAAAAAAAGCATACAAAATGATCTACTATCTAAAGAATAGAGGGTACATACAAAGTATCAAGAAAGATATCTTATTTATCAAAGATCCAGAGCAAACCTATACAGAAAACGAACTTACAGAAAAATTTTATCGAGAAATAGTAAAAAAACATTGTTCAGATTTTTTAAAAAGCAAACGATATATTTGAGGAATCAAGGCATTAGAACTCAACATGAATAATTATGCGATTCCAGATGAAATTCTTATAGTAAATAATTACAAACAAGCGACAGAAAAAGCAATGAATAACAAGCAAGTCCTCTTCAAGACATACGAATCCAAAACCAAAAATCTATTTCCTCTTTTTTATGCACAAACCAAAAAAATTCAAATTAAGAATAGCCCATTTATGATTGCAAACCTTGAACTCGCAATCTTAGAAACACTCTATAATCAGTCAATCATAAATAAGACATATGGAGAAGAGCTAATCAAGAAAATAATTAGAAAATATTATAAACAACTCAACGTTAAAATTCGAGAAGACTTTATAAAAAATAACAAACACCACAGTGCAATAAACAAATTATACAAGATAAGCCAAGGTATAGAGCCAACTCTTGCAGAGAAAATCAAAACAATTATAAAAAAATATAGCTATTTTATCTCTTAATAGCAAAGATACGCTTACGGAAAATAAGAAAGACTCCTCACAAAAATGCAAAACATACAAAGAACCACTGACTTTTTGTAAGCATCCCAATAAATTCTAATTGACTATCAGACCTTCGATATTCAAGTAAGAATCTAATTACACTATACCATACAAAGAATATTCCTACCAAGAGACCTGGCAATCGGGTCTTTTTTTTGAGTAAAAAAGATGAAAGACAAACCAAAATAATCAGTAAGATTGCTCATTCAAAGACACTAGAAATCATATTTGTATTGATTCTCAGGATAGTATCTATACGCGAATAGATATGAAAGAGTCCAATTTTGATAGCCAAAGGCGTCAATTGGGGAAAATTAGCAAAGATAGATTCAGATACGGGAATCCCATACAGTTCTTGATTTAGGAAATTACCTACCCTTCCTATCATAATACCAAACGCTGTTGGAATAAACAACAGATCGCCTAGAGCAAAAAAGACACGCAAAGATATGTTATATTTAACTATCAACAACACTAATGCAGAAATTACACCAATGATACCTCCAATAAAAGACATTCATCACTTCCAAACCATGATTACTTCGACAGGATGTTTGAGATAATATGCGAAATCATAAATAAAAATATGCCCTAATCTACCACCAATCAAAACTCCCAAAACAGAATACAAAAATATATCATCCATCGCCACCGTCAACAAATCATGAAGTCCAGGCAATATGTGACGAAAAACAGCTTTTTTTGTTATAAAAGATAAGAAGAAATAAGCGAACAAAAAAGTGATCGCATAAAAAATACCATACCAATATATAGAAAATCACCACAAAGAAAATGCTACCATAAAAAAATGGAGGAATATAAATACCTCCACATTATGTATTTAAAGAACAAAAACAATATCTAATAATTAGCTTTCTGAATATTTTTTTGAAGATCCAAAATTGTTTGTAGATAATCCGAACGCAATAGATCAAAATGATTTAGAATTGTATCTCTCTGATTCAAGAGATAATCATACCTTTCTCACACTACAGTAGATTGTGCAGTAAGTGTATCAGACAGCTCTTTTTTAGATAACAAAAGAGCTTCATTAGTAGATACACAGGTAGATTTCTGTTGGGAAGATTGAACAATACTATCTATACTATTGGATATTGATTGATCAAGCGCAGACAAATACTCTTTATCATAGGTATTTTTTTGTTGAGTACAAAGAGAAATAGCTGAAGATATCCCCTTCATTTCAGACGTAAGTTGAAGTTGGATTGCATTAGAAGTATATAAAGCAGATTCCATTGCGTTTATATAGTCATCAAACACTTCTGTTTTATTTTGTGTATGTTGCATAACATCGATAATATGATAATTTGCTAGATCTCTAAGTGTATTTAAGACTACCAAAGCCTCTTCTTGAATCAAAGGCATAGCTCAAGAAAGCGTATGATTGGCAATTTCAAGTTGTGTTTGATAGATTTGATATCACAAGTCACCAGATTTAGATTCTTGAATCTCAACTACAGGTGTGGCATATACAAAATCCCCTATCTGCTGTGCAGAGACCGCAGACAATCAAACAAACAAAAGAGGGAATAAAGATAAATAACGCATACCAAGAAATACAAGATAAAATCTAACCAACAACATTAACCATATCCGCCATAGGAATGAACACGGCACCAACTACTGATCCAATAATAGCAGCCAAGAAAATCATCAGAATAGGCTCAATCATTGCAAGCAAAGCATCAATCTTATCTCCAAGGATATCATGATAAAATCAAGAGATTTTAGTCAAGACATCAGCCATATTACCAGTTTCTTCACCCACATGAATAATTTGAATAAGAATAGGATCAAACAAATCAGAACCATCCATGGATTCAGCCATAGAGAATCAAGATTTAAGATCACTTTCAATTTCAAGAACCTTCTTTTTATAATGATAATTCTCAAAGATTTCTGAAATAAGATGTAAGGAGATTACAGGACTAATACCTCAACTATAGAGCTGTCCAAGAACCGTAGAGAATTTATACATGTAAAATGTCTTTGTTACATCTGATACCACAGGAATGATAACCATAAGCTTATCCACAATAATCTTGAATGGAAGCAAATATTTATATGACAATGTATATCACGCATACAAAGAACCAGCAATAATCAAAATAACTGGCCATTTATCCTTTAAGAAATCAGATGCATTAATCATAAAGACGGTAATTCATGGCAATGCATTACCAGCCGGAAACATTCCCACAACCGTAGGGATAACAAAAAGCAAAAGCACAACGATAGCACCAGCAGACATAGCAAGCAAGATGGTTGGATAGGTAG
>JBAXSM010000021.1:0-17968 GCA_037130715.1 Candidatus Absconditabacteria bacterium | reverse complement strand
TCGATACTCTCTTTATCTAAGTCATGGATTTCACCACTATCATTTTCCATGAAAGCATATGTATCACCAGCACTGTACAAGAATACAGCATTTTTTGTGATAACTTCACCCTTATCTAACATAGTTCCTGATTTGAATGGTTTACTCAAAACACTTCCTGTTACTAGATTTTTGAGTCTTAGTGTATAGTTTCCTTGTCTCTGTTGACATTGCATAAATGAAGAATCAATCACTCTGAAAAGATCATTATCTAATTCTATGATTGCACCTTTTTTAGCATCTTTTACATCTATCTTTACTCACATGGGAATTTTAGATTATATTTTAAAAATCTGAGTGTCATCTCCGCCTAGCCATTTGCAGCGGAGATCCAAAATAATATTTAAGAATTAGATTCCCGCCGCAACAGACAAAGCGGGAATGACTCAATTATTTATTTTTTCTGTCATAAAAGACATGAAGCAAGAACTTAGTAAGAGGTACATTGAGGAATAAGCTTAGACACAATGTAACAAGCATCATAAGTCCAAACCCTCTAAACAAGCTAACACCCATACTAAAGAGGACGATAGCAATCAATCCTGTACTTAACTGTCCATCTCTAATTGCAAGCCAACTTCTATCTTTGGCTGTATCGATAGCACCTTCTATAGAAAGTCCTCTCTTGAGCTCTTCGTTGAGTCTTTCGTAAATCAAGACATTAGCATCTACTGCCATACCAAGAGACAAGATAATCGCTGCAATTCCACTGAGAGAAAGAGCATAATCACTTACCTTCAAGAATGCTGCCAAAACAGCTATGAAACTAACCAATACTATTGAAGTCAAAATCATTTTTTTCCATCCATACATCAACAACATCAATACTGATATAGCGACACATCCAATTAACCCAGCAAACAAAGCTCAAGTCAATGCATTTGTTCCAAGACTAGGACTAATCTTTTCTTCTTGCATCAAGATCAATGGTGCAGGCATTGCTCCATCATTTAGAGATGATGAAAGTTCTTTAGCAGAATCTGCTGTAAATGAACCATCAATTTGAGCTGTTCCTCCACAAATCTTAGCTTGAATAGTAGGTGAAGTTAACAATTCACCACCCACAAAGATTGCCATCGGATTTCCTATATTTTGTTCTGTTATATTACAGAAGATATCCTTTCCTTTATCATCGAAGTTAATAGCAACAACTGGTTCTCCAACTTGAGATGAACTAGTATTTGCATATTTGAAATATGCTCCATTGAGAACATTCCCTTGACTATCAACTGCTTGAATCCAAGATTCATGATCTTGAACAAAGACATCCAAAAATGTATATGTCTTTTCTGTCTTTCCAGAAAGAGTTTGACTTCCTTTCTCGATCATTTGAGTCATGGTAAATCCATTGAGTGTAACTCCTGTGGAACTTCACAATTTACTTTGCGATTGAACAGTTGTATATTTACCTTCCAAAAGCACATTACTTAATTGCCCATTTTTGAGACTATCTAGGTATTGTGGATTATTTTTGTAAATTTCTGGTAATTGATCCAAAGTAGCTCCAGAGAAAACATTCATAAAGATA
Organism: Candidatus Absconditabacteria bacterium; assembly: GCA_037130715.1. Taxonomy (GTDB): domain Bacteria; phylum Patescibacteriota; class Gracilibacteria; order Absconditabacterales; family Absconditicoccaceae; genus UBA5124. Next base: position 16,401 of record JBAXSM010000021.1, on the reverse strand, counting down.
TTTTCTGATGCTCTTCCTTGTACTGTCTTAGTAATCATATCTGGATTTGCAGTAGCTTCAGCCAAAATCTTTTGTGCAACAGCTTTTCTAGCTGCTACAGAAGCAGGAGTAGAAGCTTCTTTATTTTGAAGTTTAAACTCAAGTTCTACTGTCTTACCAATAATTTCTTTGGCTTGATCAAGATCAGCGATACCTCCAATTTCTACAACGATGTAGTTTTGGTTATCCAAAGTTTGTACATATGATTTGTAATCAGCAACTCCAAGTTTTGAAATTCTATTATCAATATTCTTGAGAATAATAGTCTCAATAGTTTTCTTGACCGCAGCAAATTCTACTGGATTTGTATAAATCCCCTCATATTTGTCATAAGAAATTTTGTATGCCAACTTGGTTCCACCTGAAACATCAAGTCCTTTTCTAAATTCTGTCACTCCTTGTGTTGTAAGAGCGAATTGTCTTTTTCCTGTGATTGGATCTGTACTTCTTCCTACGAAGAAAACTAAGAAAAGAGATACCAAAAAGATCCCGAGGAAAAGCCATTTTTTGTTGACCTTCATTATGCACACACTAATAGAATAAAAAAAATTCTGGCTCCTTTGAGAGCATTGACTAGACTTTTAACGTTTTCCTTGTACAATTCAAGTTTAGTTTGTATTTTTATGTATTATTTTACCAGTATCATCAAAATGGAAAGTCATCTCAAAATCTTGGTCTTTAATCAACAAAGGCATCCAGAACGGATCATCTTCCCAGGCATCTTGATAAGGAATTTTATCTATATCTCGCCATTGTGGATGCATCTCTTCTGTCTCATGAAATTCACCAACATAATGACCCTTGAATACATGTACATCCTGACTCCATTCTGGTTTTGTATCAAAAATAAAGTGAAGCAATCCCAATTGATGAATTTGTTCTGGCTCCAAATCAATACCAGACTCTTCTTCTAGTTCTCTAATTGCAGCTTCTTTAATTGTCTCGTTTCCATCAGGTTTTCCACCAAATCCATTCCATTTACCGGCTCAGAATCCTCTCTTTTTCATAGCGAGAAGAATCTGTCATTTTTGATTAAACAAATACACTAGCGTAGTTCGTTGCATGTGTAATGATTAGTGGGATAAAATCTGTAATGAAATATATCTCATCTCAAAAAACTAATTATTTGCAATATTTTGTAATATCAAATTGAGTCCCATCGAGCACCTGTTTAAATCGAATTTCATCATCTTTTCGCATTTCATGGTAGGGAATATTATCTAGTTTTCGTCGTTTAGGCGCCATTTCATCAGTCTCTTGAAATGATCAATTATATTTTGCTTTGAATACATAACAATCTTTACTTAAATGTGATTGTTCATCAAAAATAAAGTGCAATAAACCACATTTTTGTAATTCAGTTTCTTGAAGAGAAACACCAGACTCTTCATAAAGTTCTCTCACGGCAGTTTGTAAGACCGTTTCGTCTCAGTCTGGTTTACCACCAAATCCATTCCACTTACCAGCTCAGTGTCCTCTCTTTTTCATAGCAAGAAGTACTTCATTATTATCATTAAACAATACTACTAGCGTAACTCGTGGCATGTATAGTGATTACTGGGATAAAATCTGTAATGAAATATACCCAACTCAAGCAAAAAGTAAAGCTAATAAAATGACCTTAGTAAACAGTTGTTTCTTGGTGTATTTCCAATCATATCGTTCTGGTTTGATAAGATGCGCAAGATATTTCATAGGGAATGCCATAATCGGTTGAATACTATTGGAAATAATCCCCACATATACGACATAATGAGAAAAACTAAGATAATTATTGATAGAAACTCCTGCAATAAATATGAGCTCATTAAAGAGATTTAGTACCGAAAACTTTCGTCATGATTCTTTGAAAAACTTAATAGTTGACTGTCTTGTACGTTTAGATAAGAAAAAATAGACACCAACCAATACTACTCCCACATGCTCCCAAAACAAGGCTACCAAAAAATTTCATTCAGATACACCTCCTACTTTAAAGAATACATATGATATAGCATATAAGGTTGCAGACAAAGCACAAAGAAAGAACGCTCTTTTATTGAAGCGGAAGTTTGAAAAATTTACATAAAACAAAGCTGTCACACATATAGTTCAGACAATTGAAAGTAATATCCAAGGAGAGACAATTTCTTTGAGAAAAACAACTCAGAGAATATACGTAATAAGTGGTATAATTTGGAAAACAGGAGTTATATTTTCTATTTGTTCATGTTGTAGCGCTTTGAAATACGAAAAAGGAGCTATACCATAAGCAATTCATCACAACAACAAAAATCAAAACGCTTTCCATGAAATAGAAAACGCTTGCCCAAAAACCAGTGGTAAAAGGACCAAGACGATCAATGCGGCCACAACACTCCCGATAATCATAAGACTACCTATACCATCATTAAGATCTCCACTATCTTCTTCTTTACCAAAAATTTTTACCAAAAACGTGTCGATAAGACCACCGAGATTAAAGAAGAATGGCGCTAAAAGTCGCATATTATTTTTTGATTACTTTAAAAGTCTTTTTCCCTTTTCTGAGAAGGAGGATACCGTTGACGAAGTCATCTGCTGTAAATGTCTTTTGTGTATCTTCGATTTTAACTTCATTGACATAGATAGCTCCTGATTGGAGGAGTTTCTTGGCTTCTCCATTGGAAGCAGTGAGCCCTGAGGCTGTGAACAATTCGAGTACCTTGAGTTCCGCAGGAGCTGAGACACTTCCAGCCTCAGCTGCCAAAGCATCTATATCCGCAGGCGTCATAGCCTTGATTATTTCGATTTTATCTGAGTTTCAGAACAATACTTCTGAGATATTTTCTGCTTGCTTAACAGCTTCTTTACCGAAGATTACTGCGACTACTTCTGCAGCGAGACGCTTTTGTCCGTATCTTTGAGCGGGATCAGCGAGATGATCTGAGACAATTTTATCGATAGTATCAAAGTCGAGCAACGTGAGAACCTTCAAGTACTTTTCTACATCTTGATCAGTAGTGTTCATGAAGTATTGGTACACAAAATATGGGCTGTTCTTTGTCGGATCAAGCCAAATAGCATTTCATTCAGATTTACCAAATTTCTTTCCCGTTCCATCAGTAATTAACGGAATTGTAAGCCCATATACTTCAGCATCAAGCTTTTTTCTCGTGATTTCGATACCAGTAGTCACATTTCCTCGTTGGTCAGAACCTCACAATTGCAAGTTTACACCGTGATCTTGGTAGAGTTTACAGAAGTCGTATCCTTGGATAAGCATGTAAGAAAATTCTGTATAGGTGATAGATAATTCTGGATTTATAAGACGTTTTTTGACCGAATCCTTGGCAGACATGTAATTTACGGTAATATATTTTCCCACTTGTCCTAAGAAATCTAAGAATGACATATCCTTGTAAAAATCGTAGTTGTTCACCATTTCATATTCAAAATTAATCCCAAATTCGTCGTGAAGACGAGCGAGAAATGTCTCAAATTGTTTCGTGATCTTAGCTTCATTGGATCTCAATTTTTCTTCAGTAAGAAAAGATCTCTCAGCATCTTTTCCGCTAGGATCTCATATCATACCTGTAGCTCCTCCCACGAGGAAGTAGCACTTATTTCCGTATTTCATAAGGTTTACCGCAGCCATGATTCCACACATATTTCCGAGTTGGAGACTGTCAGCAGACGGATCAAATCCGATATAGAATTTTTGTCCTCCCGCATTGTAGAGATCAAAGAGTTTTTCATCAGTGAACTGATTGAGAAATCAGCGAGTTTCTAAGTCTTGACGTAGATTCATTGGGTGTATATTTTAAGAGTAAATATTAGTTTCATTTAAGTTCTTGTACTTTTTTTTGATATTCATCTTCTGGTCGAGAAAACAAACCACCACTGCTTCTTAATTCATCTTTTGTAACTAAGTTATCAAGGAAATAAGAATTATCTTCATCTTTTGTAGAACCCATACAAGTCTTTAATTTGGGACTATAAAAACAATCTCATAAAGACATTTTATATTTTGATGTTGCATCATTAAATTTTTTCATATCTACTTCATTTTGGATACAATATTTAGCACAATCTTCTGCTTTTTCTATCTGTATTCATGTATTAGTAGGCGCTGAAGTTATGGATTCAGCTTCTGGTGTTTGCTCAACATTTTGTCAATTCTGAGCGCATCATGCCAATAAAAAAGCAATAAATAATACTGGGAAGATTTTTTTCATAATAATATATTTTAAAAATAAAAATTATTCTCCCTTTAATTTTTCCACTGTATCAGATATTTCTTTGAGATTTTGTTCATTCTTTTGTTTACATGATAATAATTTTTCTCCAGAAAACATAGAATCGCAACGCTCTATTGTATTCCAAGCTCGTGAACCTATTTTCTCATTTGTAAGATAATCATACATATCTTCTCTAATAAACAGACTATCACTTAAAGATATAATATAGACACAACTATTTCTAACTGGACTATAAAATATTGTTTCTAAAGAACTTTCTCATAATCATTTTTCTATTTTCTCCTTATAGCCTACACATTCCTGTTTCTTCTGAAAAAGTTGATCATCAGTCATCTTAGTAGATCATTGGCTTGCGCATCCTGCGAGGAGGAGAGTTACGAAGATCAGGGGGAGAAGTTTTTTCATAGAGAATCTTTGTGGATAAAAGTGTGGAGTGAAGTGGAAAGCGGGATTCAAACCCCTCTGTCCTTCGGACATCTCCCCTTATCAGGGGAGCCTGAGACTAATCTGAGCAGTGTCCCCTGATAAGGGGAAGGGACCCGCTTGCGGGTAGGGGTTTGTGCTGAGACTAGAAAGACTACAAATTTCACTTCAATTCTAGCTTTTCTCACTTCTTTTTCAATCTCTTTTCTCGGTAAAAAGTCAACTCCAAAAATTTGACAGATTGACCTCTCGTCTGTATAATTAATACGTTATTTACTTTGTATATTACCTATTATGTCAAAATTCAATCGCATTGAATCTATCGAAAAAACTACACAATCACAAGCATTTAGAAATATTCCAGAAAACACATCTGAACCATTATTGGAAATGTTAGAAAATAATAAAAATTCTATCTCTACCTTTAGAGAAGATGTAAAAAACATTATTAAAATGCTCCATATTCCAAATCCAGGATTTGTGTCTCAATTGAAAAAATATCTCAAAGACAAAGAGAAAGATCATAAAGACACTATCTCTATCAATGAATATGTAAAACGTGCAGATATTATCGATTTCCAAGAAACATTGGATAACTGGGATACTATTGAAGACTATGAACTCAAAGAGCAAATGATTGAATTAAGTAAATCATGCTCGCTTATTCTAGATCTTCTAGAAGAAGAACATGGAGAAGAAGCTATCAAAACAAAGAAAGCTAAGAGACATCAAGATCATGAAATCGAAAGATATCGAGATGAAAGTGATGATGAAGAAAGAGAATTATATGAGAAATACGGTTATGCAGCATAGTCTAATTGCTAAAAAAACCTCGCGAAATGCGGGGTTTTTTAGTTGTCTTCCTCTCAGAGCAATACTTTTCTAATCTTGGGTTCTTGATTTACAAAGATGAGACTATCCATATCTTCTGGTTCTCGATTCCTCTCAAAGGTATTGAGCAAATCTGAATGATGAAATGGTAGAATATAATTATTGGAGATTTTTCTATATGATTTGTCGAAGATTTCTATGAAATGCTCATTTTTGGTGATTGGTGAGATCACTATAACATCGCTTCCAGACAATCACTTTTCCATAAGTCGCTTGGAGAGCAAATCAGCATAAAACTCAATCGTATCAACCACAAGTGACTTAGCGAGAGGATTTGCTTCGATGCTTTGGTATTCTTTGTATCGGTATTGGACGACACCGTTGTCTTTGTACATCTGTTTCAAGGAAGAAATACCGAGGTTGATCGTGTCAAATCCTGAGTAAAATCAATTTTTAATAGAAATTGCTTTGCAATAATTTTCTGTGATATAGAGCAAGACAAAATTCTCCTTTTTTAAACTTTCTCTGAGGAAGAAAACGGTGTGAAATGATTGTGGTAAGATCTGGATTTGTTGGTATCACAGCACATGTCCATACACAGAATTAAACATATTGAGGGCCTGATTACGTAAATATACAATATATAACCTAAAGAAAATCTGACCTTTTTGTCCGATCAGAAATTGCTTTTGTTCGCTATTTACAAAAATCGTGTCAATATAGTTGGTCACGACAATCCCATCAATACTGTGAGTACATCTCGTTTCCTTAATTTTTTCCTGAATAATTTCATTAAGCACTTGAATAGTTATAGGTTCACTAAATTCTTGAGAAATATCACATCTAAAAAATGAAAATCTACTTTCATCCAACAAGAAAAAGTGATCATATTTGGGATACTCATTTGATTGTTTGATGATGTTTGGTAAACTTTCGTGTAAAGTATAGGTTTGTAGGTCTGTCTTTTCACGAATTTTAAAAACATTACATCTCGGATATACTTCTGAAAAATATTCGTATCGGATATAGTGCATGGCGAGATCAAGAGATAGAAGCTATTTTTTCTTAGGTGCTTTTTTGGCAGCTGGTTTTTTGGCTGCGGCTTTTTTCTTGGGTTTTTCTGGTGTCTCAGCACCAAGCGCTTTGGAACCGATGATAGCAACACAATCTGCCAACGTGAGATCAGTGGCATCCTTTCCTCATTTTGGAATTTTGAAATTACTTCCATTAAATTTGATGTATGGTCCGTATTGTCCTTTGAGCACTTCTATGGCTTTGCCATTGTAATCAAATGCGTTGATATTTCTATTTTTGATTTGTTCTACCTTGGCTGCTACGAGTTCACTTGCCTGTCCTTCTGTGATAGAAAATACATCATACCCAGCATCACGAGGCAATGAAACAAATGCAGTTCCCCACTTGATATATGGTCCGAATCTTCCTATTGCAGATGTCATAGGCTGTCATTCGTATGTTCCTACCGCTCTTGGTAAAGCAAAAAGTTCCATAGCTTCCTCGAGGGTAATAGTTGAGATACTTTTACCACTTGGCACAGAGGCGAATCTAGGTTTTTCTTCGTCATCTTGATGTCCAATTTGCACCATTGGTCCAAATCTTCCGATTCTTGTGATCACTTTTTTACCTGAGACTGGATCGATTCCAAGTTCTCTTTCTCCTGATTGTCTTTCAGCTTCTCCTGTAGTTTTGACTACCTGATCATGAAATGGACCGTAGAATCCAGCCAACATTTTTTGCCATTGAAGCTTCCCTTCTGCGACGACATCGAAGTCTTCTTCCACATTCGCAGTAAAATTGTAATCCAAAATATCCTCAAAATGTTGTACCAAAAAATCAGTCACAATCATTCCAATATCTGTAGGGAAGAGTTTTTGTTTCTCAGCACCTGTGTTTTGAGTTTTCTTAGCAACTGATATCGTTTTATTTTTGAGCGTTAATTCGACATAATTTCTCGTTTCTCCCAATCTATCTTCTTTGACGACATATCCTCTTTTTTGAATAGTAGAAATAGTTGGCGCGTAGGTAGATGGACGTCCAATACCAAGCTCTTCAAGCTTTTTAACCAGACTTGCTTCTGTATATCTTGGAGGATGATTCTTGAATCTTTGGGCTGCCAAGATGGATTGCATATCCAAAATTTCCCCTACTTTGAGGATAGGAAGCATACCTTCTTGATTTTGTTCATCATCGTCATCGTTGGATTCCATGTAGAGTTTCAAAAATCCATCGAATTTGATCACTTCTCCTGTAGCGATAAATTGAACTTTTGCATTAGAAATATCAATTCTGGCTTTGGTTTTTTCGATTTCAGCTGGCGCCATCTGTGAAGCGACTGTTCTTTTTCGGATTAGATCGTAGAGTCTTTTTTCTTGAGCATCACCTCCGGCAACAGCATTTTCTACGTGAGTAGGTCTGATACATTCATGAGCTTCCTGAGATCCTTTGGACTTCGTCACATAGTTAGTTGGCTTTGAATAGTCAGGTCAGAATTGCTTAGTAATTTGTGCTTTACATTCTTGAATTGCAAACTCAGAGAGATTTACAGAATCAGTTCTCATGTAGGTAATGAGTCCAGCTTCATAGAGTTTCTGAGCAACTTGCATGGTTTTGGCAACTGGATATCCCAATTTACGACTGGCTTCCTGTTGGAGTGTAGATGTCGTAAACGGAGCTGATGGAGATTTCTTTCCTGGTTTCACTTCGATATCTGAGATTTTGTATGTTGAGTCTTTGACGTGTTCTAGGAATGCATGTGCTTCTGCTTCGTCTTTGAGATCCTTAGAGAGTTCTGCTTTGAATCCTTGTTTGGCATCTCCAATAAAACTTCCAATTACTTTGAAAAAATACGCTGATTCAAATTTTTGAATCTCTCTTTCTCTCTCTACCAACACTCTAACTGCTACAGATTGTACTCTTCATGCGCTGAGTCCAGTTTTGATTTTTTTCCACAAGACAGGTGAAAGTTCGAAACCCACGAGTCTATCGAGCACTCTTCTGGCTTGCTGAGCATCTACCAAATTCATATCTATGCTTCTTGGATTAGCGATGGCGTGTTTGATCGCCTTCTCAGTAATTTCATGAAACACAATTCTCGATGTCTTGCTAATATCCAATCCTAATTGATTGGCTACGTGTCGCCCAATAGCTTCTCCTTCGCGGTCTTCATCGGTAGCGATCCATACCTTTTTGGCTTTGGCTGCTAAGGCTTTGAGTTCTGAGATGACTCTCTTTTTGTCTGGAGTGACTTCGTATTGTGGGATGAAATTATGTTCTATATCTATTCCCATACCTTTTTGTGGTAGATCTACCACATGTCCGTATGAGGCTTTGACTTCATAGTCTGGTCCTAGAAATTTTTTGATGGTTTGTGATTTTGCAGGAGACTCTACAATCACCAAATTATCCGCCATACGACAAAAAAAAGGAATAAAAATTTTCATTCTCATTCCTTTTATAGTATTGAGGCTTTTTTTCAAGCCCAGTTTTTTATGAGTCTATTATTTTCTCTTTGGAGGGAAAATAATTCTTGGCTTAGGATCGTTTTTTGTTGGGGCTTTACATTCTTCTGGACAATTTCTTGTACCCAATGCACAAGCAAGAACTGTTTCCGCTCTCTTACAAAGAGGTACTGTATTTATAACAGGACCTGTTGTTCATTTTCCATATCCAAATCCATCAGGTTTTTTGGTGTCTGGCTTACATTGAGCTGGACAATTGATATTAATAGCACACGCCAAACTTATTGCAGCACTTTTACAGTCCACAGAAGCACCTGTTTGCCCATATCCATAACCATCAGGTTTTTTGGTGGTTGCTCCGGTATTGGTTTGTCCATATCCATATCCACCCAAGTTAGTAACACTTGCACTCAAGTCTTGATCTCCCTTGACCAATACAATGATTGATGTAGTTAGAAGTACTGCCAAAGTAGCAATAATTCAGACTTGTTTCTTGTTTTGTTTGATTTTGACAATAATTTGTGTGACAATTCCTTGAAACGAATTTGCTTTTTTCATCTAAAAATGTAATAAATAAAAGAATCTTACATAAATATTATATATCTTTTTGTATATTTGTCAAATATTTGAATATATTTTTATCTTTTCTTCTATAATGAAACGATATCATCGAGCATTTCTATGATTATGATTAATGTTTGGCATGTATAGATTACGATATTTTGTGGGATATGACATACCTTTGGGATATGATCCATGAATGTATAAGGGGATTTTTGTAGTATGGCAACATATCTTAAGTCAGTGAAATTTATCTCTCCTCCCGGGATGGGTAAGGCATGAACCACTTCTTGGAGTACTTATGTGAGCACTTGGGAATATTTGATTTTCATTTGATTGGTTGCTCACTTGGTGAATTGGAATACTAAGTCTTTTGCCAGGAATCATTATTTTTTTGCTCTTTAGAAAACAAAATCTGCGAATAGCTATCCTTAGTGCTGTTTTTTATTGGGTTTCTATCACGCAATATGAGGTGTTTTGGCGGGGATATCTCAAACAAATTATGGGAGTCAGTTTGATGCTTGGAGTCTTGCGAGCATGGGAGCATAAACTACCTCTTTGGCAATGAATTTTCTTTTTTGTGATTATCATTCTTCACAAACATACAGCACTCTACACCTGAGCAATTCTAGCTAGTATGATCTGTATTGATATGTGGAAAAACAAACACATCCCCTGGAAATATATCGGAATTTTTATCCTTGCTGGAATTTTGGGATTAGTGGCATATCTCCCTTTCTGGAATAATATTTTCCCCGAAGCCATCAAAGCCGCCCAAACAACGTTTGCGTGAACATGAACGGGATGAGATTTTTTGACCAGATTTCTCTATTTTAAATATCAATGGCTTGTCGTTTTATGTAGTTTGCGATGATTTTGGAAAACAATTCGCGCCCATAAACGAGATGTCCGAACGATAGGATATATTGTCGGTGGAATTTGGTTAGTTCTCGGATTGGTAAATTTCAATAGAACATTAGTGTTTTGGGACATCTTTGTCTGTATTATGGCAGCCAGAGGAATTCTGGAGATCCTTTCTTCATTTGGTTTAAAATCAAAGATTGGAGTATTATGAGTGTTTTGTTTGATTACCTGAGTTTGATATATTTTGCACATCACTACTACTGCTCAGCCACTCATATCTCCAGATGAATTTACTGCTATCAAGACTATCTCAACACTCACAGAATCCAATGCAATTATCATGACCACACACAAAAATTATACACCATGGATGATGGGACGAAGTCAGAGAGATTATATCAATCCATGAATGGCTGATTTAGACACATGGAATCATGCTACTCGAATTCAACGGTGGGCTAGTACTAATAATCAGAAATGTACTATGTTGGAATCATCATATAAACACCTTAATCGTCCGCTCTATATTTGGCAATGATCTCAGCAAGCAAGTGAAAATATCTCATGAGAAAACTGTTTCCACCTCTATGCCACATGAACATCTCGACAGATGCGAAACGTGAAATTTTAAAAATTACAAAAAATCCTAGTCAAAACACTAGGATCTTAAGATATGTTGATAATCATCAATACTTAACTAATGATTATTTTTTGTGCTTGATTATTAATGCTGATGATATATATACCTGCATTAAATTCTTTTTCAAATTGCTGGATATTAGCCTGTGAATAAAGTATTTGTCCATGTAGATTACATACATTAATTACTCCTGGTTCATCCAAAGATACTTTGAGCATACCCGATTTAGTTGAAATTTTGAATGGTTTACTAATGCCTGTTTTTTCAACTCCTGTGGTAGCAACTGAAACTTTGAAAATAGAAATAATTCCATTATCACTAGCTTGAACCACTTCAGGATACCCATCATTGTCAACATCTCCTATTGCAAGGAGTTGATTGAATACATGATTATTTCCATAAGCAGATACTGAACTAAGTGTTTGTCTGACATCTGTTTTGAAATCATACATAGCTAATTCCTGATTTGTGGTTATGTAAATCGCTTCATCAGAACCATCTTTATTGATATCGAATGCTAGAGCAGACGGCGTGAAACAGCCATAACTTTTTACATCAACAGTCAACAAATCTTCATTACCTGTATTGCTTGAAACTGCTTTGGTCATTCCACTCCATTGCTCATGAACCATAAGACTTTTCCCAAAGCCAAAGAAGTTACCAAAGACAACGTTTGTAGGATTTAAGCGACGCTCAGGAGTAGTCATTGCGACACAATATGGAACCATTTTATCTAATGGAATATTCCATTTACAGAGGTACACATACATACCAGAACGAACTCCCTGTCCAGCCAAAAAGACAATATCATCAGAACCATTACCATCTACATCAAAAACTTTTACTTGATCATATCCAGACTGAACTGCTGGCAAATCAATAGTATTGTTTGATGTAAACCCTAAGGCAGAGCCAAAGAATATTCTTAAATATGGACTATTCCAATGAGAACAAACAATATCTTCGAACCCATCGTGATTGAAATCACCTTTGGCAATTCCATCTACACCTTTCCCAGAATAGAGACTTACAATATTTTCCGGAAGAAATTGTCCAAGTGCGTTTTGAAAACATACACTGACGCTATCTCCATGAATAAAGACTACATCTTTTTTCCCATCTTTAGACACCTCCATTGGGATAAAATTTCTAATACCCACATATGGAATAACGAAGGATGTGGAAGAAATATTTTCACCAGTCATTTCCGAAACCATAATTTTCGATTGTTGATTTTGTTCCTGACTAACAGAAATAATTTCATCTTTACCATCACTATTGATATCACTGACTGCAACCATTATTTCATAAAGCCGAGTCGATGATACATTGATGCTTTTTTTGAGAATGATTTGCGACTGCATTGTAACTGTACAAGCAATCATAAAAAATAAAATTTTTGTTTTCATAATTTTTTACTGTTTTTTATTGGGTTATTTTATTTGTTTTTATCTTATAGTTATTTTAAATTAAATGTCAATACTAAATATTATTTGACTTTCTTTAGAAAAAATATATAAACACGAAAAAACATATAACAAATAAAACGTACTATAATGAAAGAGAGAGGTCAAATTATAACTCTACATTGCTGCAATCAAAAGCTTTTGGAAGAACATGTGCAACTACTTGAGAAAAATCTTAGAAATAAGATCACACTCAACCAATTAACAAATGGAAAAATCGGTCCACTTACCAATAATATGACCGAACAAGATCTTGAGGATATAAACCATGGAATTTGGCTTTTAGTCGAAGATTATACTATGATTAATCCAGAAATCTCCATTGATTTTGAGTCTGATCTTACCATTTTGCTTGATGGTTTGGTATGTGGTGATCCCACAAATCGATTAACTCTTCTGGTAGTTGCAAATCAAAAAAAATGGGAAGTTGTTTCCCTTGATAAAAGCAAAGATGTGGTTCAGCAACATATTATGGATCATGTGAATAGCTTATTAGACTAAGTATTATTAAGAAACTCCGGGATGAATATATTCCGGAGTTTTTTGTATATTTTTTATGGTAGAGTATCTACAATTCCTGTCCAGAGCTGAATTTGCCCAGAAAAAGGAATATCCAAAAGTGCGATCATTCCTGTTTGTGTAGCCGGTGTAGCTTGATCAAAGAGGAAATTACCGAGACTATACACAATCGGTTTTCCCTTGTATCGCTGAATATCTTGGATTACATGAGGATGATGTCCAATAATTACGTCAGCGCCACAATCTATGAAATACTTAGCTAATCCTTCTTGTGATAACGAATGCGTGCTAGCATATTCTTTACCTCGATGGAGACTGAGAATTACTTTGGTATTCTGGGCTTTATCGGTATCGAGGGCTGTGCATATCTTAGCAATACTTCCAGAATTTGTATCCAAAAGATTGTATCCATGGAGCGCGACTTTTATACCACGAATAGTACGGTATTCGACCTTATCGTCACCAAATGAAGAAATGTTATTTTTCACCAAAAGAGATTCTGTTTTATTTTTGCCTTTTATCCCGGCATCAAGGCTGTGATTATTGGCGAGATTGGCTACGTTTCGTCCAAGTTGAGAAAGAATCGGAAGGATCGTCTCAGATGAACAGAAATTCACCAATTTGGAAGTCGGAAACGTGCAAGATGCTCAAGATGCGACCATTGGCGTCTCCAAATTGAATCAGAGCAGATCGATTCCAAATCATTTTCTATGAATATTCGTATCCGGACGGAGATTGAAATCAGCAAATTGGAATCGATCTTGGAAGTGCTGAGCTATCTTGCTGGGCGTAGAGAGTTTGGCGGAAACGCCTCTATCGAAGATGAGATCACCTGCAAAGCCCAGCGTGATTCATGGAGATCAGGCAGATCCTGTGGTATAGAAAATAATTTGTCTCGAAGTATTTCCGGTTTCTAAATCATTTCCTACAATCTCACTACTCGAATCTCTCATCATAAGCTGTGGAGTATATCACAGACTTCTGGCTCGAGTATTGGTCAAATAAAGACATGAGGGACAATCAACTTCTAGTTTTTTGAAATCTGCAATGGTGGATGTTGGAGTATTTAGGGTATATCGAGATGTCCTATCATGGAGCTTTGCAAATGCTTCTGATGTGTAATGGGAAAAATCCACAGAAGCTAAGACGAGGAGAGTATTTGCTATTGGAAGATCTTGGATTTTGCTGAGAAGAGAATCCATTTGGGTGAGATTTCTGGGAACGGTCTTGAGGAGAATTACCTGAGCACCTGAGAAATAGCGATTGATGAAACGGAAATGAGCTCCTCGTCAATGCTCGTTGGTTATTTGTATTTTGGGAATAATAGCACCTGGATTCGTTGAAAATATTCCTTGTCTCTGTACACAATCTCACTGAAAACACACTGATCCAGAACTTGGAATATAGGTCTGATTATTGTTTGTTGTTTCCCCAAAATGGTCTGGCGAAATAATCAAAATAGTCAGCTTTCCGGTCCCAATCTTGTATTGTTCTGCCATTGTTTGCCACCAATTCCCAAGCTTCGCTGACTGTATCGTAAAATGAGGAAATACAGCAAAAAAGACCTGATGGTCTATGGAAGCTCTATTACAAGCCCCCAATAATCCACCAAGTCCCAATACTATATATATACTATATTTTGTGAATGCCTTCATGATTTATTTAGAAATATCTAGAAGATGTGCAAATGGTAATGACATCAAGGCATTTTCTCCTGTCAAATCATCATATGCTTGTTGCCAATCCTCATCTGAATATCTACCGCTCGTCATAAGGAATGGTTTTCCATAAAACTCATAGGTACTATATACAGGTCCTCGAACTACTCTAGCTCCATTGACATCATTTATCATAAGCAGCATCAAAGCTGGTCTTCCTGTCGCTATATACAAAGGTCCAAATTCTCCTGAAGTGAAAATATCTGCGATAATTCCTCCTCTAGCATTTTTGATACTTGGCATTCAAATTACTTTCTGTTCTTGAACTAGCCCATACAAGTCATTGTATGACATTCTCAATGCGTCGAAATCTTCATCACTAATTTTCTCATTTTTACTTTCTGAGACAGCTATCTTTCTAAGGAAAGTAAGATATTCTGTGAATTTTTGATATGAATCATCATCGAAATAGGTAGATGTCGTCTTAGTTAACGCCAATAAAGAATCGAAGAGATCTATATTTGGTTCTACATATCCTCTTGGTACCGGTAATGCTGGT
This sequence comes from Candidatus Absconditabacteria bacterium, assembly GCA_037130715.1. Lineage (GTDB taxonomy): Bacteria > Patescibacteriota > Gracilibacteria > Absconditabacterales > Absconditicoccaceae > UBA5124. The sequence goes on along the minus strand of JBAXSM010000021.1, from coordinate 1,145 downwards.
GGATATACATATATTGAACAATCTCCTCATCCTCCACCTCACATTTCTGCATATGCTTGTTTAGCATACAAAAGCGTATCATGTTTAAGTTCTGTATAATTTCCTAGGAATGTATTTAGGTTTTTATCTTGATATCCTGTTTGTTGCATAAAGTATGGTGCTTTTTCTGGTGCTTTCATAGTCCATGCAAGCAAATCTATTCGTTGTCCATATACTGTTCCCGTACTAAACAACCCTGAAAATTGATCTAAAGTCTGCTTTTTAACTTCTGGATATGCATCTACTTGAGTCTTTTTTAAAGTAAATTTAGAGATACCGCTTGTAAACCATTCTTTCATAAGATCAAGTGTTCTTGTAGTCCCAAAGAGAACATCTGCAACAGCAAGAGCTGACTGAACTGGTGGTTTTTTGACTGATTCCTTTTCTGCAGAACCGGCAGTCATTTGATCAAATATCCAACTATCAATAGTGAATTTTTCTCCGAAGAAAACGAATCCAGCTGTCTTATCTTTGGCACTTGCTTCTGTCTCTGATCATACGTCTGGTGTAATATAATGAGTAGAAATAATCTTTTGTGGTCTCAATTTAGTTAGTTCATCTTGTCCAGAAATAGTTAATCCTGACAATATTTGAAGGTCAGATTTCCATTTATTGCTAGTTATAAATCCTTTGATATCAGAGACATTCACGTCATCATCTTCACCAATAACCTTTTTAACAAAATCTTGAAGCGTATTTACTCATACAAGTTCTTTGTCAGTAATATTTTGGTTCATAATCAAAGATGCTTTGGCAAGATCAGCTTGTGAAAAATAAAGTTTTTCTCTCATTAACCATTTCATTCCCATGAAGTAGGTTTTGAGAAGGCTGCTTTCTGTGTAATGAGATCTTGGTACAAACTGAGTATAATCTTGTTTAATATCAAATGTTGGATCAAATGGTCCTACGAATCCAGACAAGAGAATATCTGTGTTTTCTGTATCTGTACCGCTGAGAATTGCTTGGATACTTTGTTCAACCTCGGTTGCATAGACAGGTTTATATACTGAAATCATTGTCTTTGCTTTTGCAAGGATAGTTTCTTTGATTTGTGTATCGGTAAGATCCTCAGATCCATCATATCATTCTGTCCCTACTCCCAAGAT
>JBAXSM010000020.1:0-18955 GCA_037130715.1 Candidatus Absconditabacteria bacterium | reverse complement strand
TTAGCTTGTTCTTGAATCATCATAACTTTTTGTTGAGCTTCTTTTTCATTTTTATCTACTTCTACGATACGTCCTGGTTCAGGCAAACTTGTGATTCACAAGACTTGAACTGGTTCACCACCAATAGCTTTGAGAATATTTTGACCTTTCCAGTTTTGCATTCTTCTGACCTTACCATAGGTATTGTATGCTACGACAATATCTCCAACTTTAAGCGTACCTGTCATGATAATCATTGTAGATACAACTCCTTGCTTAGGATCTTTGTGAGCATCCAAAACAACTCCAGCAGCAGCCCTTTTGGGATCAAATTTGAGATCCAAAATTTCTGATTGCAGAAGAATAGTTTGCAAAAGATCATCAATACCCTCTCCCGTTTTGGAAGAGATTCCAATAATAGGAGTATCTCCACCTCGATCTTCTGGAATGATTTGATATTGTGCAAGATCTTGTTTGATTTGTTCTATATTTTTACCTGGTTTATCAATCTTAGTAATAGCAATAATAATAGGCACACCAGCTTCTTTGGCATGTCCAATAGACTCAACAGTCTGAGGCATTACACTATCATCAGCAGCTACCACAATCACAGCTATATTAGTCAACTTGGCTCCTCTAGCTCTCAAACTTGTAAAGAGTTGGTGTCCAGGTGTGTCTATAAAGCATATTTTTTTACCATCATATTCAACCATAGAAGCTCAGATACCTTGAGTAATCCCACCAGCTTCACCACCAGCAACTCATGTCTTTCTAAGATAATCAAGCAAAGATGTCTTTCCATGATCAACATGTCCCATAATAGTCACAATAGGAGGTCTCGTCTCTGTAACGGCAGCATCTTTATCCAATGCTAAGATAGATTGAAGATCATCATTCATAAATGACTCCACATTAAGTTTATTTTCAGATTTTTTGACTATTACTCCTAATTCTTCAGCGATCAATGCAGCAGTATCAAAATCGAGTGATGCAGTGATAGAAGTCATAATCTTATTTTCCATAAGTTTTTTGATAACTTGTGGCAATGGAATACCCATTTTTTCAGAAAATTCTTTCACCGTAATTTTGTCTTCTATAACAATTTCTATTTTTTTAACAAGATTCTCAGATGTTGTAGCTATTTTCTCAACTTTTTTGATCACAGGAGCCGCAACTGTCGGTGTTTGTGGATGTGGATGTTTTCATTGATATCCAGGTTTTGGATTATATTGACCAGGTCTTGTTTGGATATTTCCTCTCGGTCATTGTGGTCTAGCTCATCCTACTGGAGCAGCAGCTCATGGTTTAGTAATTTGGTTTGGTCTTTTGGGAGCTTCATATCTTTTAACACCATCAAAAAAAGATAAATCTGGTTCTGCTTTTTTTGGCTCTTGATGAATTTCTTTAAGATCGATTTTGTTTGGTACAATAATATCATCTTTACCTGCAAGAAAATTACTAAGAAAATCATTTTTTTCTTTGGGTGCAACAGGAACAACTGGTATATCTTTGGCCTTAGAAACTTTGGGTGCTATAACAGTTTCATCCTGATCGTTATGTATCACTACTGGTTCAGCTTTTTTTTGAGTAAATCAAAGCCCTGAAAGAAATCCACCTCAACTACCAATTTCGTTCGCTTTGCGAACTTGAGCAGCATCACTGGTTACTTTAGCACTAACTTTTTTTAGGGGCATACAAAACAATTGAATATAAAAAACAGTATTCTAAACAGGTATGTATAATCGGAGCAATTCTATGAATATTAGAGCGCTTTTCAAGTGAATTAGCGTATTTATTTTTAAAATTTAAAAAAAATTAGCAATACTGCTAATTGTATTAGATTCAGGACCGGCAAGACTTGAACTCGCGACGCGGAGCTTTGGAGACTCCCGCTCTACCCCTGAGCTACGGTCCTATAAAAATAACAACTGAATACTTTTAACAAATAGGAAGGTAAATTCAACAGCAAATGATTTTTTCACCCGAGATAATTTTCTTACCCGGGTGAATTGACTATATATGTCTACTCTCATTTTTCTTGAATACCATTTTCTAATAAGGGTTTCATTAATGGAAACATAACTACATCTCTTAGATTGTCTTGTTCTGTCAATATCGCTAATATTCTCTCCAATCACATACCAAATCCAGATTGTGGAGGCATACCATATTCCATAGCCATCACAAATCCATCATCACTTGCAGTAGCTTCATCATCTCATCATTCTGCTGCGAGAGCCTGAGCATCAAAATTAGCTTGTTGAAGTAATGGATCAACTAATTCTGAATATGCTTTACAAATTTCCCATCCATTTACAAGAAGTTGAAATTGTTCTACAATATTTTCATCTTTATCTGATATTCTTGCCAATGGTTGCATAATTACAGGATAATTATAGATGAATGCAGGTCCTATAATACCAGGTCTCAATACTTTTTTATACAAATAATCAATAAGCGTTGTAGTACCCATAGCATCCATACGATCAAATATAATTCACTTAGCTTTGATATCAGTTCTAAGTTGATCTGCATCTTCGATGCCATATTTTGAGATATCAATACCTGATACTTCTGAAACTCACTTAGAATAATCTACTCTAGCCCAAGGTGTAGTAAAATCTACTTCTTTAATTTCACCATCTTTATCTTTGACTTTGAGAATCTTTGATAATCCAAGTTTATCAAAAAAGTAATCAAACATTTTTTCTGTGAAATGCATATTATCTTCATAATTCCAGTATACAGCATAATGCTCTACTTGAGTAAATTCTTGAAGATGAGAAGGATCTGATCCCTCATTTCTAAAATCTTGTCCTATCTCAAAGACTCTTTCAAATCTACCAACTGTAGCTTTTTTGAGTGATGTCTCAAAAGCGATTCTCAAATATACATCGACATCAAAATCATTATGATGCGTGATAAATGGCTTAGCAGCTGCACCACTAGCAGCATTATCTAATATTGGAGTTTGTATCTCTATAAATCCTTCTTGAGTATAGAAATCTCTCAATACCTTATAAAATTTAGATTTAAGTAAGAATCTATTATAGGATTCAGGATTCATAGTCATATCTAAATATCTCTTTCTATAGATATCTTCTTGATCTTGGATACCATGGAATTTTTCTGGCAAAGGTCTAAGTGTCTTAGACAAAAAGGTAAATGAAGATACGAAAATAGTAAGTTCTCATTTATGGGTCTTGAATACTTCTCATTCAACTCCAATAAAATCTCCTACATCAACCATCTTTTCCATAAATTTATACGCAGACATTTCTTCTCCTTCAGGAGTAGGAAGCATAGTAACATCACCATTCGCCGTAACTATCTTACAATTATCTCTATGAAACATCAGTTGAATTTGTTCTGTACTATCAAGAAGTCTAGCAAACGCTAATTTTCCATGACTACGATACAACATAAGTCTACCAGCTGTTTTCACTTGAGATACAGGAGCTAACAATACGTCATTGATATCACGAAGATCCTTAGCATCATATTCTGAGATAATATCAGCAATCATATTTTTTTTGGAAAAATGTTGCGCATAAGGAATAATACCCAATGACTTAATTCTTTCTACTTTTCGAATACGAACATCACGTTCAGATTGAGGCAATTCAACCATAACAAAACATATACAGAATAAAAACAGATTATATTATTTACTATAACTATCTCTTGTATTAAATGTAGTTTGCAAAGAGAATTCAAAACCAGCTAATGCAGCTCACAATCTTGTCTGCCAAATTTCACCATACAATTTAGTTTTGAGAAATATGGTAAAATAAGGATTAATTTGAACGGCTTCTTCTCCTCGAGCAAAATCAGGACTTTTGGCTGGATAAAGAGTAAGATTCCAATCAGCAACAGTTAAGTTTTTATCAAAAAGATTAACCCATCAATCATTTGCATCACTAGGCAAACGATATCATGAATACAGATCTCCTATTCAACTTCAATTACAAATAAATCATTGAGAATAATCACAAGCCCATGTATCAGTTTTTCCATCATAAACTCCAGACGATGTGTTTGCATCAAAGGTATGAAGATTACCAGCATCAAATCACTTGAGTTTCAAAATTTGTAGCGTATACCAACGTTCTGTAGAACCAGTAATACTACCATTTTTATCCCAATCCCCACTACCCATCAATGCCCTTCTTAGAAAGACTCTATTTTTATGATCTGGAGAAATAAGATATAATTCTTGAACACCTGTTGTATTTAATATAGCATCAGGTCATTTTCACAGATCAGTATCATCGCTATCTTTGTAGACACTACCATCTTCATCAGCATCCTTCTTCATATCATAAAATTGATACGCATATTGACCAAAAGATTGATATCATGGAGATAAACATCCCGTAGAAAAAGTTCAAAGTGTATCAATAACTTTCTCATTATTTACAAAGTATCATGTAGAAGAACTACAAAAATACAGACCATATCAAGTCAGTGATGAAGCACTATAGCTATTACCATTACCATAGAAGGTGAAATTATCACAATATCAATTAGCTCAAACATCCCACACAAAACCTGTCTGATACCCACTATCACATCCTACACGACTTCTATTGAAATATTCATCATAATCTATGGTATAATCTTTGATCAACACATTTACCTTTTCCATCATATAATACGTAGTTTCAAGCATATTAGCTTTTGCTTGGAAAATATATTTAAATTTCAACACACCTGTATACGCATTCAAAATTGAAACCATTATCACAAAGAATAAGGTCGTAGCAATAATAATCTCCAATAACGTAAGTCACTTTTTTTTCATGCACATACTAGGCAAAATAAAATATTTTAATGAAGTAAGTCATTGAGAGCTTTTCTAGTCGCAGGGCCCATTCGTCATCGACTTTGAGATTTCTTTTCGTATCATTTAAGGAGTCCATGATCAAGTTGAAAATGATACACTGACGATACAGTAGCTTTTGTATATGTACTATTTAGAGCACCTGTATAATAATTAAGTGCTTTCAAAAGTTTTTGAAGAACAAGTACTCATGAAGTTTTTTGATTAGTTTTGAATGTTTTTGTAAAGCTAAATCCTACAGGAGCCACAAATCCAGAAGCTGAATTTGAAACAACAGGCGTGCTTGGTTTGCTAACAACAGGTGTAGTTGGTTTAGTAATAATAGGATCAATTGGATCCGTAACAATAGGTTCGTCGGTATAGATAGGTTCATCTGAAACTATTGGAGAGGCTGTTTGATTATCATGTTTATATTGAGCAAGCATATTTTGACTCGTTGTCTGTGCAAAAGAAACATAGCCAGAAAGCAATGATGTTTGTTTAGATTGTAACGTAGAAAACCAAGTTGTTAATTTAGATTGAAATCAGCTTCAAAGAATAATTTGACCAGATGAAAGTGTCCCAGAAAATTGATCAATATCTTTAATCATGGAAGATACCTCATTAGCAAAATTTGTATTTGTAAGAATCTTTGAACATTGATAGATGTTTGCAGAAAGATATTTAGCATGGAAGGCATCTATTTTTGTTTGAAGTGCTAGATATCCAGCATAATCATAAAAATTAGACAAGAACTGATTATAATGTGCATCAAATTGATTAATAAAATCAGTTACAACAATACCTTTCTGGGTAAGAAGAACACCTGAGAGATTTTTGAGAATTCTATTTTTTTTAGTTTCTGTATTTATAATTTGTTGTAATGATTGATCAAATCCAGAAATGCTTGTATTTTTCAACAAAGCGGCATTAGAAAAGAATGATGATCAACTACCAGAAATATGTGAACGATATGCATCCAAAGATGTAGTAAGCACACCAAAATGACTATCTAATGTTTGTAATAAAGAAATTTTGGAGCCAACTTGTGCCAAAAGATCCTTATTTTTTTTGGTATAAGAAGAAAACTCTGTAATGAATTTAGCGATTTTTTGTACATATGTAGTTTCAAAAAGAGAGATTTTTTGAGCCTGCGCAAGAAGTAATTGATTGAATTGACCAGAAAGAACAGCTAGGTCTTTATCATAGGATCATGAAGCAAAAAGAGATACTTTGCTATCAGTATAAATAGCATTCTTTTGATCAAGATCTGCTACAGAAGAAGATATACTAGTATATGTAGTAAGAAAATCTAATTTCAAAGATTTAAGTTCATCCTGTAGTTGTTGTAAGAAAGAATTATTGTTTATGACTCAGAGACAGACAAGACTCTGATAATCAATAGATTGCATCAGAGAGAGTCAAGATAACTGAAATTGTTTATATACACGATCATAACTCGCATCATACATATTCAACACAACATCTTTTTGAACAGTTATAGATGACAAAAAAGCACCAGAACTAGCCGCCCAAGATGAACCTACAAATAATAAGCTCACAAAAAATAAAGAAAATCAGATTTTTATTGTTGTTTTCATACACATACAACAAAGAAAGTAAAAACTGCTAAAAATATAGGGTTACCATTGATTATTTCAAGTTGATTTTGAAATATAAAACCATAGACTAATCAAAATAAATTATGTATTTTAGCTTATAAACCAGAGTCATGAGCCTTATTCCTAGTGTGATTGAAAAAACTAAATGATGAGAAAGAGCATACGATATTTATTCTAGATTACTCGAAGACAGAATTATTTTCGTAGGAGAACAAATTCATGCAGATATGGTAAATACGATTGTAGCACAACTCCTCTATCTTGAAAAGAAAGACCCAGACAAGGATATTATTATGTATATCAATACACCAGGTGGAGAAGTATATAGTGGTATGGCAATCTACGATACTATGCAATATATCAAATGTGATGTATCAACTGTTTGTATCGGTCTCGCAGCATCTATGGGATCTCTCATACTCGCTGGTGGTGCCAAAGGTAAGAGATTTGCACTTCCTCATGGAAAGATTATGATTCACCAACCGCTTATCTCAGGAGGTGGAATCACGGGACAAGCTACAGATATCCAAATCGAAGCTGAAGAAATGATGAAGGTAAAAGCTATGCTCACTGGAATTATGGCTAAACATACTGGTAAGACAGTCAAAAAAGCAGGAGATGATATGGAAAGAAATAAATGGATGGACTCAGAAGAAGCATTAGCATATGGATTAATTGATAAAGTTATTTCTTAATATTATTTTCATAAAACCACAGCAAGAAGCTAACTACTAAGATCCCACAGAAATGTGGGATTTTTTGATTATAAAACAACGCTAAAAAACATTGTATTAAAATCCCAAATAATTATTCTCAAAGAATAAAACATTTTATATGTTATCACAGTGTATGACACGATTATTAACCATAGGATTGGAAATTCATATCAAATTAAAATCTAAAACGAAGATATTTTGCCAATGCGAAAACCAACAAAACTTTGACACACTTTTGCCAAATACTCACGTATGCCCAGTATGTACAGGACAACCAGGTGCACTCCCTACACTTACACAAGATGCTCTACGAAAATCTCTCCTTATCGGAAAGGCACTCAACTGCACTATAAATAAAGTATCTACCTTTGATAGAAAGTCATATTTCTATCCAGATCTTCCTATGGGATATCAGATAACTCAATTATATCACCCTACAAATACAAACGGTAAAGTATCCTTTTTTCTCAATAATTTCACCGAAGAAAAATCAGTATGAATCTTAGATGCTCACATGGAAAATGACACAGCCAAAATGATCCACAATGGTGGAGAAGCCATGATCGATTTCAATCGTGCTGGGACTCCCCTCGTAGAAGTTGTCACTGGTCCAGATTTTAGCAGTCCAGACGAAGTCGTAGAATTTCTCAAAGAATTACAGAGAATCGTAAGATACAACGATATCGCAGATGCTGATCTCGAAAAAGGACAGATGAGAGTAGATGTAAATATTTCTATCAGAAAATCTCTCGATGCTCCACTCGGTACCAGAGTAGAAATCAAAAATATGAACTCCTTCTCAGCTATCAAAAGAGCTATCGAAAATGAACAAGCCAGACAAATAAATATCTATGAAACAAACGCAGACTTCTTCCAACAAACTAGAAGACGAGATGATAGCAAAGGCGAATCCTTTCTCATGAGATCCAAAGAAGATGCTTTAGATTACAGATACTTTCCAGAACCAGATCTACCAGCATTGGTATTGGATGACGCACTCTTGGATCAAGTACACCAGCAATCACTAGAAATCCCTTATGAGACCATCAAGGTATTTAAGGAACAATATGGATTCAATAAAGAATTTATCAATGGGCTCATCGGAGACAAGACGACATTAGATTATTTTCTCGCGAGACAAAATATCGATCCCAAGACTGCAGCCAAATGGATTTGTGGACCTATTGCGGCTCGACGCACTGAGAATTTTGCTGAGATTAGTGAATTGGCATTTACTCCTGAGCAGTTTGATACATTTTTGCAGATTGCTGCCAAGGGAGAAATTCTTGAGAGCCAACTAAAAGTGATCATGGAAGAAATGATTGCTACAGGCAAAGATGCAGAAGCTATTATCAAAGAAAAGTGATTTGATGCACCAGCTATAGATACAAACGAAATAAATCAGATTATAGATAGCGTACTACTTGAAAATCCAAGTATAGTTGAACAATACAAAGGAGGTAAAACGACTACGCTATGATTCTTTGTTGGACAAGTCATGAAAAAAACTGGGTGAAAAATAAATCCTCAAACAGCTGCGAGCCTTGTCCAAGGAAAACTTGATTAATTTTTTTGACTTTTTCTAAAAAAAGATTATAATGAGATATATTTATTTTTTCTCATTATGCCATGAATACTCCAGGATGAATATCAAAAGTAACACATGATGGTTCTAGAGAGGATATTATATTACATTTTAATGAGCATGAGCATCATAGTCTTTTTCAATATATTGGATTTAAAACAAGCTGAGAAAAAAATACTGATGATGAAATCAAAAAGATAATGATCAGCATAGGAAAAAAAAATCAAGAAATTGGATTTGAAGAATATCGTAAAAGCAAACCACGAGGATTATCTTATGAAGATGCAGGTCACCTGATAAATACAGTACTCATATACAATAAATGAGTCAAAAAGATCAAAGATGCAGCAATTATGGATATCATAGATAATCATTGTACACTAGCATTACCCGATTATTTAAAGACAATCACAACACATACTATCGAACAGAAATTACTAACAGATAGTAGCCAAAAAACATACAAGTTTCTAAGGAAAAAAATCAGAAATATCGTTGATTTCTTTTATAACTTTAGAATGAAATATACAGAAGAACAGAGAGAACGAGACTTAGAAGACAATGATAAAGACGATACATATACACCCAAAAGAGAAACAGCATTTGATAAAACATATAAAGAATTTTTCAAAGCGATAGATCCACAACAAAAATTCCAAAAAGAAAATGAAGAAGTGATAGGGATATTCTTTGCGATAATTAAAGCCAAAGAAGATGCAAAAAATGAACCAAAACAAAAAATAGCAAAAACTGAAGCAGTAGAATTAAAAACTAAAAATTTAAAAGACAATACCAATCCAGAATTTCAAGAAGTAGACGAAGATGGTGATGTTATTGGACTCACAGCAGACCATACTCCATGATGGAAAATTCCAAATCCACCAAGATTAAATGATCCATTCTGATAACAAAAATCCCCAAACCAAACGGTAAGGGGATTTTTTCTATTTAATAAAATAATTAACTAATAAGAATCATAGATAAATTCATATAACACCTACAATACCAGCTAATGCACCTGGAGCTGGAAGTGGTAATTTTAATAAAGTAAATACGCCTCACAAAACAGTACCAGTAAGTAAAGAAAGAAGAATTTGTTTGATATCCATACTACAGAATAAGATTAAAAGATTATATATTCAACAAAACATACGCACCCAAACCAAGCATAAGTAAACCAACAATCAAATGAATCAGCTTTGTATTCATATGTTTGATTTTAGCCAATTTATCAACAGTACTAAATCCAAAGCTTACAAGAACTGCAACGACCACCATAGGCAATACAAATATAAGATTATAGACAATTAAATAAATATATCCCCAATCTGTAAGCGCTTTACTTTGAGAACTTAGATATCCCAAAATAGTGAAATATGGACCGGAAGAACATGGTAACAAAAAGAGACTTACCAAAATTCATACAAAAAATGCTCACCATGGAGAAGACACACGATCAATCAAATCAGCCATTTTTGGTCTCCATGAAAAAGGAACCTCCATAACAAATACTTTACCATACCAGAAATAATCTTTAAGGTTAGCTAGTCCAACAACAATTCAAAGAATTCAAACTACTGTCTTGAGAATAGTAGTATTTGTAGTACTTGCTAATGCAGAGAACAATCCAATACCCATAGCTAAATAAGTAGAAAACACAGCTAATGCAAACATTAATCATGCCAAGATAGTTTTTCTCTTACTCTTATGTTTAGTTAAAATACTAGAAAGCAAAAGAAGCATAACAGCAAATGCACATGGATTAATACTATCTGAAAGAGCAGCCGGCAACATAATCCCAAAGAATTTCATTCTTTCTCCAAGACTAGCGGCATTTGTCATCAAATTTACTCCAGTATTAGCAGTTTCGGCACAAGCTCATGTAGTAGATTTAGCTAATTTCTGAGTAAAGTAATCAATAATAGGTTGATCTCAATTGAGATATGTACAATCAGAACCACTATTAATCACCAAAAAAGGAACACCAACTTGTGAACTATCAAGATGTAATTTATCTAAGTATCCCATAAAATTTTTGAGATTAGTTCTATTGAAATATACTTCTTGAAAAACCACATCATACTTTTTTACAATATCATTTTTATCAAAGAATTTCTCAACCTTAGCACAATGCTGACATCCATTACCATAAAAAAAATCATAATCCTCTGCAAATCCGCTCAAAATAGGAGCAAGACCAAACAAGGCAATAATAAGAAGAAACCAAGTTTTAACTATTTTCATACAAGCAAAAAAAACGAATAAAGAACTATTCAACAACAGATTTAATAACAATACTTCTATTGATTATCTCATGCTGTGTATTTATAAACAAAGCATCTGTAGCTTCATAATCAACTACACCAGAAACAGGTGATAATCCATGGTCCCATGCAGGAGCTAATCATTGTTCAAGGATATCTTGATCTACATGTAAATTAGCAAGTGTTCAAAGAAAACCGACAATGGATGACAATTGTCATCATAGTTTTGCTGTTTCTTGAGGAGAAAGGGAGAGACAAGAAAGATTCTGTAAACGGGCAAATTCTTGTGAACTGAGCATAAAGACAAAACATAAAATAAAACACTACTGAACCTTTAGAGAAATTGATCATTCAATTTCTGGTTTATCTTGATATGTTACTTTGGCTGTAATAGTATATTTTCATGGTGTAGTATACGTAGTTGTAGCCTGTACACATTCTCTATTTGAACATTGTAAAGTCTTCCCATTACCAAAATCCCAAACAACAGTCTTAGGAACTCAATTAAGTTCAAGAGAATACATAACTCTATCACTCACTCTCGCTATTTGACTAGGATGAGAATCTATAGAAATAGCTAATGTTGCTGCCTTCTTTTTGACCGTAATAGGATATTGAGCAGTAATTGTACCTGTTAAGCCTTTTTTTGTTTTTATAGTGATTTTGGGCATATAAGAACCATTTTCTGCAGTAGCATCATATATATAGGTATGCTGCATAATAGATTGTGAAAGATTTTTTTTAATCTCACCATCTCAGAAATCCCAAGTGAAATAAATAATCTCATCACTAGCATCATTAAGTGTCGTTGTAGATGCATCCAAAGTCACCGTAAAAGGATCAATTCCAACTATATCTGGTTTAATAATAAGTTTCCCCAAAATAGAATCCCTCTTGGTAACAATTTGTATCTTTTTTTCAGATGTAGCTCAACTCGTTGGATTTTTAACAACAAAGGTAGCCAAATGAGGTGTTGGAGTATCTACTTTTATTTCAAATATCTTTCCATCAGAAGACAAAACTGGTTTCCCATCAAACAAAAGTTGTTTAACAAGGCCTGGCTCATTAGGTTGTACTCCATCAAGAGAAAACTGAATAATAGTAGGTAATTCAGCCAAAACAATAGTATCTTGTGCCATAGAAACAGCTCAAGATGAAGGGAATGTACTTAATTGAGGTTGTGATGGACTCTTATATTGAGCAGAATACGAAAGTTGGTATCAAACAGCGCCTACACTAATATCATCACTTTCACAAGATCATTGTTTTCCTTCATCATTAACAAACGTAGTTTTGACGGAATAAATTCCAGAAGCAGGAAGCTGATATTGAAATACAGGATCCTTGGATTTGGTAGTATATATTGATTTTCCATTAGACATGATTTGATATTGATATTCTTGGATATTCCCCTTTGTTAAAAAGTTCACCGTAAATTCATGCGTACTAGCATTCAAAGCTTTATCAAGCACTTCACAAACAGGGACATCAGACTGTTCTACTCTCAAAGGAAATGAATACACATAATCATTAACTTCTGGGAATCTTACCGCTACGGTATATAATTTAGCTTCCTTATATGAGGTCGTAAATGAAGATACATTTTGTTGATCCATGGTTCCATCTCCATTGATATCCCAAAGCACAGTATAATTAGCTAATCCCAAATCACTAAAGACACGAGATGCATCAAATTTAACTTTACTTGGTACTTTACCAGCAGACATTTCTGTATGCGCATCATTGTAAGCAATTACACCACCAACAGGAGCCACACTAATTTCACTTACAAAATTTAATGTACCAGCAGGAATTTCTTTATTTAACTTTTCTCATTGAGTATTAGTATAAGCGATCTTGAGCATCATATTATATGACCCCTTATTAAAATAGATACATGTACCAACAAACTCAGCATTAGTCATATTCATATCAAGAGTTTGTTTATTTCCACAATCCAAGACAACACTATCAAAAGAAGCCTGTCCCAATGTTGGTAATATCTGACCGTTAAAAAGATCAGTATTTAATTTAAATGCCATAGCAGATGGTGCCAACAATACAATTTTGGGATCAGAAGACAAAGCAGTTAACCCATTCTTAAATTGAATATATGGCAAAACAAGTTTATTATTATCAACGGAGTTGGTTACAGAAATATTTTTGATCATAGTAAGCGTTTGATATCCAGCAGCCAAACCAAAAGCAAAAATAAGAAATCAGAATAATAATCCAAAAGCATATTTTGATTTGGATACATTTTTGACAGACACGAGCCTATAGCCATTGATGACAAGCATACCCATACCAAAAAAGACAACCAAGGCAAAGAAAATTATAGAAAATGTATTGAGTAAACTTCTTGTAGTTTCAGCATCAAGTCAAACACTTGCAAGTTGATTAGGGTTTTGAATAAGATAATAGAACATAGCTGAGAGACCTCATACCAAGACTATAAAAACCACTAAACATCCAAGCAAAATACCCTTAAGAGAAATTTTAGATCCAGAACTTGGTTTAATAGTAACAGGTTTATTTACATGCGCAGTCGCCACATATCAGAGTTGTTGTAGTTTAGCAGCGATTTGTTGGTATTGTATGCTAAGTTGTTGGAGATATTGCTGCACCTGTTCTTTTTGTGCAGGTGTGGTTTGAGGATTCTGCAAATACGCAGCATACTGATTATACTGAGTTTGTAATGTTTGTTGTTGTTGAAGTAATGTTTGAATCTCTTGAGTAGGAGCGGAAACTGGAGCTCATCAAGCGGCAGGAGTTGATGGATTTTGAGCTGCTTGTGTTGCTTGTGCCTTTTGAAAAAATGGATCGACCATTGATACAAAAAAGAGAAGATAAAGACGTATTAAAGCTAAATTTACACATTGGAGAGACGTTTGCAAGTAATGTTGACAAATAAAGGACAAAAAAACAATACTGTATCACAAAAGATAAAAATTACAAGTAGAAAAAACAAACAAATGCAAAAAAAATAGCCAAAAAAATAAATCAGATTATACTCTAAGTATGTATTTTACCATTTCTTTTAAAGGTATGAAAAAAATCTCAGCAAAATTGTCGCTTTTAGCCATAGCGATCCTCGGAATAGGAACTGTGGTATTCACGAATGCAAGCCAAATTATCATCGGCCAGAATGTTCGAGAGACAATGACTTTTATCTCAAGCGATTTTTGGAGTATGGGACCTACCGATGCCGATATCACAACGGCACTATTTGGGGATACCGCAAATCCAAAGACAGCGTATACACAAAATCGAAGTGGATATACAGGAGAATGTAATATATGAAATATGCAGGTCTATCATGTAGACCCAATTCTTCTAGCATCTATGATACCGGTAGATACATTAACAATTCCAGACAACAAGATTTTCGTATTAGAATCTGGGACATATACCGTACCACAGATAAATATAATGGGATCTTGTGTTGCAATAATCTGATCAGGAACAGTAAAAATAAATGCAGTTTGATTAATCATTAATGGAGGACAAAAAATAATCCTTGATAATGTGGATATAATCAAAAATGAAATGCTATGAATAGCTTGAATAGATGTCCTTAATGATTCTTATTCAGCAGGAAGTAGCTTAGTTACAATAGCAAACAACTTAGGATATGATATCAATTATACAATCACTGGAAACAGTCTTACAAATAGTGTAACAGGAACTGTAATAACAAATAATTCAGACATGCCTACGATAAATTTAACAGGTAATGATGGAATAAAAACAATTACTATAATCGCAGAGACAGGAACAATCTTTTTCAATCATATAGACAGACTAATTGGATTGGATACGGTTGCGCCTACCCTTACAGGAAAAACATTAAACAATATTGCAGTTACAAGTGGTGGTGTTTATAATACAGGAGTTTTCTTCACATTTGATGATGCGAATCTTTTGGGAGCACAATGAGATGGAAATGTATATACAAGTGGTAGTATAATCACAGGAGAAGGTCCTCATACAATTACCGTAATGGATCAAGCATGGAATAGTACAGGTATGGAGTTCACTCTTGATTATACAAAACCAACATTTACAGGTAAAACATTAAATAACATTACTATCACAAGTGGTGGTATTTATAATACAGGATTTTCATTCACCTTTAATGATGCCAACCTTTCATGAGCTACCCTTGATGGTACTACATATACAAGTGGATCTATAATCTCAACATTGGGACAAGAAGGTAATCATACATTTGTGGTAACTGATAAAGCAGGTAATACATCTAACATTAGCTTCAAAATTGATGCAACTGCTCCTATATGTGGATGAGTTAGCCCGGTTACTGGAAGTACAGTTTCAGGAGCATATTTAAAACTTATGTGGAGTTGTGTAGATACTTTAGCGGGAATGTCTGGATATGATGTAACGATAAATGATTCATGAAGTACATTAATACTTGCTACAACATTAACAGGATCTGCAACAGGATATAATTATTATGGAGAAAGTAATGTGTATAATTGGAAAATGATCGCTACAGATAAAGCAGGAAACCAGTATGTAATGCCATTTCAAAAAGTAACATATATCAAACCACTTATCCCAACACTTAAATTTCCAGGGAATTTCTCTTGAAATATATATTATGTAAGTGGATCAACTATAAACTTAACATTGACAGGTAATATGACATTTTTGTATAGCTTCACAGGAGATACAACAACTAGTGGTACATCTGCATATACAAGTGGATTAACAGTAAGTAAGGCCGTAACATTATCAGGTCTAGAAGGATTAAAAACACTAACAATGAATTATTGGACAGGAACAACAACAGGAGCAATTGGACCTATTGCATTGTATTTAGATACAACAAATCCAAATATTTCAGGGAACTACCCTACTGCATGATTAGCTACAAATCAAACAGGAATGAATTTCCGCCGAACAGCATCAGATACTGGAGCTGGAATAAGTGGATATGTTCTGAAATTGGATAATATAGTTATTTATAGTGGTTCTGCTACAGGATATACTACAACAAGTATCACTACGGGAGTAAACCATACATGGACAGTATCTGCAATAGACTATGCAGGAAATATAAAAATAACTCCTTCAGCAACATTTATCATTGATACATCTTCACCAACTATTTCAGGTGTAATTAATAATAACTATTACAAGACAGATGTAACACCAACATTTACTTCAGGAACAGGTATATTAAACGGACTTATATTTACATCCGGAACACCTATTACAGGAGACGGACAATATACACTAGAAGTAACAAATGATGTACAAAACAAAACAACAGCAATATTTACCATCGATAAAACAAATCCTACGATATGACTTATTAGTCCAACAAGTGGAACAGTAATAGGAGATAGTAACACAGTAACATTTCTACGAAATTGATCTGATGCAAATATGTCAGGATATCAATTTAATCTTTATGGAACCTATTTCACAGGATTTATGGTAAGTGCTAGTACTACTTCAGTTACACTACCAAATATACCAAATAATAGTTATACATGGAATGTTAAAGCAATTGATAAAGCTGGAAATGAAACACTAGGAAGTGGAGAATCATTTAAGGTTGATATGCTATTGACAGGAACAGTAGCAATCACTGGTATGGCTACAAGCAGTTGATTAATATATACTAATACAACATTCTGAATACAAATCCTTGCAAACAAAAATGCTAGTGTAAATATTATGGGAAGTGTATTAAGTGGGAATATAACAGATACTATTATTGGATGAGTAAGTAAAACAATCTCTGTAGCACCTGTATTAGGAGATGGAGCGAAAGCGTTTACTATATTTACCAGTAGTGGAAGTGAATCATTTAGAGGTACCGTAACAGGATATTTAGATACTACAGCACCAAGTACACCAAGTTTTGTAGGACAAGCAAGCACATATTCTGGAACATGTCTCATTGCATGGAGTCCTTCTAGCGACGCTGGAGTAGGTATGGGAGATTATACATTTGCAATCTCAAGCGGAAGCACAATTCTTAAATCAGGTATAAGTACAATGACAGGAATGAATATTGCTAACTTAGAAATTGGAAGTAGTGGAAACTATACTCTCTATGTAGCTGCTAGAGATAAATTGGGAAATATAAGTACATCTGGAAGTATGTTGTTTGGATATACAGCTATAGAAGATAAGAGTCCAGATAGCTTTAGTTTAACAAAGAAACTTGATGCAGGTTTAAATAAAGAATACAAATCAGACATTATAACTGTTTCTTGATTAACAACAGGTACAAAGGTAAGTGCCTCAGTAGATGCAGGAGTATTGATCATCAATGGAAGTGCTTCAGGTACAGGTGGTCTTGTACAAAATGGAGACAAAGTGCAAATAGCACTCTACTCTAGCCAAGACTATAATGATCTCACTGCATGAATGTTAACAATAGGAGATAAATACTCAACATTCAAAATAGCGACAATAACTGAAAATGGTAGCTCAAGCAGTTCAAGTAATTGATATACAATTACAGAACTATCAACAACACAAAAACTTCATATCAGCTTAATATACAATGCACTATCTGAATTATATTCTAGTACAAAACAAGAAGACTTTATGTTGAGTATGAAGTACCTTGTCAAAGACAAAATTAGTCAAATGACAACAGATGGGAAAGACACACAAAGTATTGAAACAATGAAGTATCTTTACAATCTAATAAATAGAGATTTTGCGTGAGAAGGATCATCTAGCTCATCAAATTCATCAAGTTCAAACTCTTATATAGCTCCAAATGGTAAGGAATATACCATTAAGTTTGTAAGTGGTGATGGATATACCTCTACAAAATTTGTAAAGGCTAAATATTTTGATACTAGAGATGAAATCGAAACATATATTGACAAAAACAATCCAAAATCAGTATATGTTGGTGGAGATTACGCAATTGATCAATCTCGAAGTAGTAGTCCATATACAGCACCAAATGGTAAAGTATATAACTTCTTCAAAACAACTACATGAAAATATGGATCAAATAACTTTGCATCTGCAAAATTGTTTGACAACATAGATACTATGAAGAAACATATTTCTGTAAACAATCCAAAATAATAATATTAATGATATAGTCTACGTATTTGAGTAACTGTATCATCCCAATTAAAATGAAGAGCCGGAGTATCTGCAAAGATATTCTGGCCTTTTTTTATAGAAATTAATGCCTTAGTTATGGCATCAGAAGAGCTAGGAGGGACGAAAATAACTTTACCTGATACAACCTCAGGTAATGAGGCAACAAAACTTGTAATCAATGGTTTATGCATAGCGATAACCTCTGTATGTACAGATCAAAATCCCTCAGACAAAGAAGGCGCAACAACAACATCAGCAGACGCAATCATGATACGAAGATCACTTTTATCCATACCATAAAAAAGTTGAATATTATTCTTATATCAGTGTTTCTGTAAATATTGTAAACGAGAAATCAAAAGAGATTTTCTTCTAGAATCAATAATATTAAAAACAAACAAAAAATCTGGTTCTTGATCGAGAACGGTAGGTATACTTTCAATAAGCATATCGAGTCCCTTAGATTTACCTGCATGACCATAATAAAGACTGATATATTTTTTTGATGGATTATACGTAGATTTCCAACGAGAAATAGCAGATGAACTAACTAAAGATGAATTCCAAAAATTATAATCCACTCAATTATAAATAAGGTGTATCTTAGAATCAGCTACTCAATAAAGCAATCTAATTGAATTCATAGTATATCTAGAGACACAATGATATGCGTCATAAGGAAAACAAAATAACAAACGCTCAAACAAAAGATAAGGTAGTCACTTCCAAAATCATTTATAGAGAAACCATAGTTTTCCAAAAACTTCATGCACAGTCAAAATTACATGTTTATGTGAGACTATTCACAAAAGACTCGCCTGAATAGCTGAACCATAGGTACTTGCATGAATATTTTC
>JBAXSM010000002.1:0-58986 GCA_037130715.1 Candidatus Absconditabacteria bacterium | reverse complement strand
CGATCATGCCGCCCACGAACTGGGCGATGGACGCGGCCAGGAACCAGACCGCCATCATGAAGGACACCACCCCGGGCAGGGTCAGCTTGGTGATCTCCGACAGGCCCACGGGTGACAAGAAGAGTTCGCCCGTGGTGTGCAGCAGGTAGAGCAGGCCAAGCAGGACCAGGGGTACCCGGAAGGCGCTGTCGTGCAGTCCCGCGCCCCAGACCACCACGAGAAAGCCCAGCCCTACCTGGATCAAGCCCAGGCCAAACTTGAGCGTCGGATTCGGATCCAGCCCACGACGGCCCAGATAGGTCCAGATGCACTGTAGTAGCTGTGCATTACTCATTGAGAAATCTTTGAAGACTGTCTCAGGTGTTCAACATGCGAACGTCAACTTTTCATCATCTCAAGCCTTGGTGAAAGTAGATCCGAGTATCTCACAAGCTGCTCTATTGAAAGCAGTAGAAAATGCTGGATATCATGGAAGCATTATCGATGATGCTCACAAAGTTGACGAACACGAAAAACGCGCCAAAGAAACGAAGCATTGGAAGACTAAATTTGTTTGGTCTGCTATTTTGAGTATTCCTATGATCGCATTTATGTTTTATGATTTCTTTCCAGCATTGATTCCTGGAGAAAAATTGATTATGCCTTGGACTGCGGCAATTTCTTTGATTCTTACGATTCCAATTTTATTTGGAATTGGATTGGATTTCTTCAAATGATTTCGATCTGCCCTCAAAATGAGAACATTCAATATGTATAGCCTAATCGCAATTGGTACAGGTGTAGCATTTTTGTATAGTGTGTACAACTTTATTCTTTTTGTGTACCAAACAGGATTCTGGATTGGATTGGATGGAATGAAAATTCCTAACATTTATTTTGAAGTCGCTGGTTTACTTGTGATGTTTGTAACTTTAGGAAAATATCTCGAAGCTAAAGCCAAAGGTTCAACATCTCAAGCCATAGAAAAACTTATGGGACTGGCTCCAAAAACTGCCAAAATTAAGCAAGGAAATACTTTCGTAGATATCGCTATTGATCAAGTGAAAAAAGGAGATATCCTTCTCGTTAAACCAGGAGAAAAAGTGCCAGTCGATGGTATTTTGCACGCTGGTCACTCGAGTATAGATGAATCTATGCTCACAGGAGAAAGTATTCCTGTAGAGAAATCAATCTGAGCCAAAGCCTTTGGGTGAACGATCAATAAACTCTGAAGTTTTGAGCTAGAAGCCACTAGGGTCGGAAATGATACTGCACTCGCTCAAATCATCAAATTGATCCAAGAAGCACAGGGATCTAAGGCTCCTATTCAAGGCTTCGCTGACAAAATATCAGCTATCTTCGTGCCGTCAGTGATTGGAATTGCATTGATTGTCTTCTTAGTTCGATTCTTTCTCATGGGAGCAAGTTTTGGAACAGCCATATTATATTTCTCGGCTGTCATCGTGATCGCTTGTCCATGTGCTCTAGGACTCGCCACTCCGACCGCCCTGATGGTCGGTACTGGTAAATGAGCTGAACAATGAATCCTCATCAAAGGTGGTGAACCACTCGAAACACTCTGTAAAGTGGATACGATTGTCTTTGACAAAACAGGAACAATCACAGAAGGAAAACCTCAAGTGACAGATATCACAGCACTCAATGAGTACGATGAAGATACTATTCTCCAAATTGCTGTGGCTCTAGAAATCAAGTCTGAACATCCACTAGCAGAAGCGATCGTCAATTATGGAAAAGAAAAAAAGATCGTTATAAGCAAGCTTACCGATTTTGAAGCTATCCCAGGAAAAGGAGTCAAATGAACAATCGATGGTCAGATGTATTTCCTTGGTACCAAAAGATTATTAGAAGATCATAAGATTAATATATCACATCAACAAGAGATAGAACAGCTAGAGTCAGAAGGGAAAACCGTCATGTTAATTGCTACGGACAAAGAAATGATTGGAACTATTGCGGTCGCCGATACGGTCAAAGCAAGTTCATTTGAAGCCATAAAAAGACTCAAAGCGATGGGTATTACGGTCTATATGATCACAGGAGACAACCAACGTACAGCCCACGCCATCGCTCAACAAGTAGGTATCGAAAATGTCTTTGCTCAGGTGCTCCCTGAACACAAATCATCCAAAGTGCAAGAACTCCAAGCGCAATGACACGTAGTCGCTATGGTTGGAGATGGAATCAACGATTCTCCAGCGCTTACGCAGGCTGATGTCGGTATTGCTATGGGATCTTGAGCTGATGTCGCGATGGAAGCAGGTTCTGTCGTGATTATGAGCAACAATCTCAACGACGTCGTGACCGCCATCAAACTCTCCAAAGAAACAGTCGGAAAGATCAAGCAAAATATGTTTTTTGCCCTCTTCTATAATGTCCTTGGAATACCTATCGCAGGAGGAATCTTGGCATCACGAGGACTCACGCTCAAGCCAGAATTTGCTGGTCTCGCCATGGCGATGAGCTCAGTCTCTGTAGTCCTCAATTCGCTCTTGCTCAAATTCTTTAGTGCCAAAAAGAGAAACCGATTATCCATCTTCGCACCAGTGATTATGACCGTTGTATTTCTAGGATTCTTCCGAAACTTCGCGCAAATAGGAAATGGACAAAGTACATTCTCATCACAAAAAATCAGTCTTGGACTCAAAACAGATATCGTAGAATATCTCGTCAAAGCACAAAATAAAATCTGATTTACTCCAAACGGTACGCCTAAAGTATTTTTGGAAAGCGATCAAGTCCTAAGTGGAATCGTATTGGCTGAATGATCTGGATTTACAAAATGAATAGACGAACCACAAATGGTCATTGGATTCGCAGAAGCTCAAATGATGAAGAAGGAAAGATTGATCCAAAAAGCTGGAGATAGTCTCAAAGATTTCTTTGGACTTCCTAGTGTCAAAATCATAGGAATCTTGCCTCCGACAACTACCTTGTTGGACGAAGTCCACTTAATTAATCCAGCTGGATTTAGTGGTCTAGCTATTACTCAAAATATCAGCATCGAATGATCAGTATTTGAGTGACTAGATATATTCTATCGTTTCGATGCTGCTAGCATCCCTCTCAAAATGCAAAATCTCATCAACCCCAAAGCATTCACGTATGAAGCTGACGGTAAAACATATGGAGTCATCTATCTCTGATATGATGCAGCACAAGAGATGAAAGCCAAGAAAGAATTTTCTCAAGCATTCGACATCATCGAAGAATGAGGGAAAAATCTCGCTATCGCAGGATTAGCAAGAAAGACATTCACACTCTTGGATATGATGCACTTCATTCCAAAGAATTAGAGAAACGTAGTCAATGATTTTGGTTCCCCCGCTTTGCGGGATAAAAGCGACGTTAAACTTCTTCAGGAAGTTTCGGCGTCTTATTTATTTATGAATTGTTTGAGCAATGAGGGAAAGTATGCTCGGGAGGTTTAAGGAGGATGAAATCCCTCCTTCAGTCAGATAATCGTAATAAAGCCTCACTGGCTTGAAGTAGTAAAAATAAAGCAAATAATATCTTTTAAAGACTAGCTCTAAAATGGGCTAGTTTTTTTTAAGGAAAACAGTATACTACCTCGAAAGTTTATTCCATAGAAAATCAATATATGATAGTCTGATTAGTAGGAGCTACGAATGTAGGAAAATCAACCCTTTTCAATAGATTGATTGGGCAATTTAGAGCAATCGTTACAGATATTGCAGGGACAACTCGTGATATTTTGTATCACAAGATACTTCTTCAAAATGATGATGAGGTAATTTTTGCTGATAGTCCAGGTTTGTTGGATTTTACCGATGAACGACCATTGATTACCAAAATTATTGATGCAGCTGATATTTTGTTATTTATGATTGATGATACGGCAGGTGTTACAGCCAAGGAACAACAAATCATAGAATATATAACCAAAAAGAACAAGAAAAATCAAACTATATGTGTTATCAATAAAATAGATAAAAAACGAAAAGAACATCAGACTGATTTGGCGCTTGCGGACTATTACCATTTGGGATTTCCGACTATGTTTGGAATTAGTGCCAAGACCAAAAGAAATATACCAGAACTCAAAGACGAATTGATGACTATGGTGTTTAAGCATAAAGAAGCGCAAGATGCAGAGCAATCAGCTATGGCTGCTCAGGTGATAAAAGAATCTTGAATTCAAACAGATAATTCAGGAATCCCTATCGCCATATTGGGTAAACCAAATGCTGGAAAATCCACCCTCCTCAACAAGCTCGTCGGTCAAGAAATGGCGAAAGTGGAAAATGAAGCTGGGACAACTCGTGATTATGTAGTTGGATCTTTTGTGATGAATAAACAGAAATACACAATCTACGATACAGCCGGAATCAGAAAACAAGGAAGTATGCATGGTATCGAAAGAATTTCCTATGAAAAAACTATGGATATGCTCGAATATGTGAGACCAGTAGTTATTTTTATGATAGATGCAAGTTTGGGTATTTCTCACAGAGATATGACCTTACTCGAAGAAATAAATCGTCTTGCTTTGCCTATCATCTTCGCACTCAACAAATCTGATCTTCTCGACGCAAAACAACTCAAAGAAGTTATAGAAACGACGCAACGTATGATGGATTTTGCGAAATATATTCCTATTTTGATGATGTCTGCAAAGACAGGAAAAGGGACCGAAGATATCTTCAAATTTGTAAAAAATATTCGTAAAGAATCAGAAAAAAGAATTACAACCACAGAGCTTAACAAAATTATTTCTACTGAATTTTTCCAAAGACCACCAAGATTTCCAAAAAATAAAATCTGTAAAATTATGTATATGACCCAAATAGATATCAATGCTCCGACATTTATGGTTTTCGTAAATCACAAATCTAGAACAAACTTTTCATTCAAAAAATGGATCGACAATACTTTGAGAAAGCATTTTGGATTTGTAGGTGTACCTCTCGTTATTAGATTTAAGGATCGTAGAGAAAGCACTCCAGATCGTGCAATGCCAGGAAAGTCTATCGAAACGATGGACAAAGAAATCGAAGCAAGACAAGAAAGAATTGAAAAGAATGCAGAACGTATCCTTCTCAAGAGAAAAAAGAAAAAGCAAGCAGCGTAAATTTACCCCTAAATTAGTTTATGAGTTTTTTGTCAGAATTTAAAAAACTATATAAACCTATCAAAACCATTCCATGAACATATGGAGTATATTTTTTTGGACAAGCTTTTGATGGTTTTCAGTCTATTTTTGGTTCACAAATTGCAGCATATCTCATTAGTAGTATAGAAAATAAATCAGAGCAACAACTAATGTATTGAATTGGTGGATTTGTGATATTTTATGTCATTTGAGTAGCGCTCAATTGGATTGAAAATATATTTCATACCAAATCATTATTTGCTGTTCAAAACCATCTCTATGATGCATACCTTACAAAATATGTGAACGCTGATAATACAAAAGTTGAGAAGCTGGGGACAGGGAAATCTATAAATATTATCAATAAATGAATATCGGATCGATCAGATTTATTGGTAGATGGATTTACCTGGTTTGTAGTTGAAATATTAACGGTTTTCTATGCACTAACAGTCGTATTTTTTCAAATACCTCTATCATATTTTATGATTCTTTTGTTTCTGGTTCTTTTGATGTTGTTGATTATGATTCGATCAGCAAGCGTATCTAAAAAAACAAGAAAACAATCTATAGAAGTGGAAAACGAAATAGAAAGACAAAAAGTAAAAATAATTATGTCAAAATTTGAAATACAACAGCAAGATAAAATACGTCAAGAATTAGATACATTTTGAAATCAATACACGAAAAACCGCAATCTTCGAATAAGAAACAATCACATAGTAAGCTGAATTAATTCATTGAATGATGCGATCATCCTTGGAATAAAGATTGCTATGTATGGTATAATTGGAATGGGGGTTATTAAATGAGAGTATGGATTAAGCACATTGGTTTTGCTTATAGGAATATTTGAAACAATCACCCATTATCTATGGAATATTAGAGGATATATTACAGGTTTTGCAAGAAGAATGACTACGATAGAAAAATTATTACAAACCGAAGAAGATATTAAACCAGTTAAAGAGAAGAAAATAGCTAAAAAATATAAAAACCAAAATGGAGATATTATGCTAGACAAAATTTCTTTTGCATACGACAAAAACAAACTTTTTTCTGATTTTTCATTACATATTATAGGGTGACAAAGAACAGCTTTTGTATGACCAAGTGGGTCTGGAAAGACTACTCTTATCAAACTTCTTGGTGGATATATTTCACCAGATAAATGACAGATTATAGTAGACTGACAAAAACTTTCTCAAATAAATATACAATCTTATTATGCTCATGTAGGATATCTAACTCAAGATCCATCAGTATTTGATGGGACTATTCGAGATAATCTTATGTATGGAGTACAAGATCCAGACAATATTACAGAAGCAGAAGTTAAGAAGGTTCTTGCTGGAGCTAAATGTGATTTTATTTGGGATTTCGAAAATTGACGAGATACAGAAATTTGAGAACGCGGAATTCGCCTCTCTGGTGGACAGAAACAGAGACTCGCTATTGCTAAGATTATGCTCAAAAATCCAAAGATAGTCTTCCTAGATGAACCAACATCCGCTATGGATAGTTTCAACGAAGAAGAAGTTGTACAAGCACTTCATAATCTCTTTGAATGAAGAACGGTAGTTGTAGTTGCTCACAGATTACAGACCGTGAAGCAAGCTGACAAGATTTACTACCTCGAAGCAAGCGACCATGGTGCTCAGATAATCGAAGAATGAACACACAATGAACTAGTAAAAAAGAATGGGAAATATAAAAAGATGCTCGATTTACAATCTTGATTTTAATCTATGATCACAACACCATCAGTTCAGACATATGCGGAAGCTAAACAGCTTTTGCACTCATGAAATCTCGTAGCATTTCCTACTGAGACCGTTTATGGACTTGGGGCAAATGCCTTGGATACTGAGGCGGTGAGCAAGATATTTACTACGAAGTGAAGACCTCAGACTAATCCGATTATTGTGCATCTGGGAGACGTAGATCAGATTCTAGACTACGCACATATTACAAGTCCATGGGAACAACTCATTATTGAAAAATTGATGCCGGGACCTTTGACTATTTTGTTACACAAAAAACCTAATGTGCCTGATATGGTCACGGCAGGAAGTGAGTTTGTGGGAATCAGAATACCTCAAAATCAAGTCGCTAGAGAGCTTCTCATCGAGGTAAATTTGCCGATAGCGGCTCCGAGTGCCAATGTATCGACTAAACCTAGCCCAACTACTGCTGCTATGGTGCGAGATAATTTTGGTGACAAAGTCCCTATGATAATTGATGGAGGAGATTGTGAAGTCGGAATCGAATCGACGGTTGTCAAAGTAGAAGGCGATCGTGTGATTATCACGAGACCTTGATATATCACGAAAGAGGACTTAGAATCTATATTACCAAGTTCCGTACAAGTTGATTATGCTACCACAGTTTCAGAGATCACTCCTGGGAATATGTTTAAGCATTACTCTCCTGGGGCGAAGGTAAGAATCTTCGAGAATTTCCCCACAACTGAGCTTACTCACTTCGCCCCAGCGTGAAAACTCCTTATCTTAGCAACGACTGAACGAATTGAAGAATATCAATCTCAGCTTGCTCCGTATGCATCCAATATCACCGTATGGAACCGATGAACAAAATCTAACTTGATTTCTTGCGCCCATAACTTATTTACTATGTATCATCAAGCAGACAACGAACATTTTTCAGAGATTTTTATCGAACAGTTGCCAGAGGTTGGTTTATGATATGCAATTATGAATAGAGTAAAAAAATCAGCAGAGTAGTTTTTATTATTTTCAAACAAAAATATGAAAAAACATCTGAATGTACTTGTGGTTGCTTTAGTGTTGTTTCTAGTAGATCAATTAACTAAATATTTTTTCTATAATCAAAGAATCCTTGAGCAACGAGGGATTTTTCATCCAGCATTTAATACATGAGTATCTCGATCAGTGCAAATTCCGCTAGTTATTATTATTCTTATTGCATGACTGGCGTTAGGTGCGTTTATTGTTGCATATGAGAGAAAATATCTGACTTGGATTGTGTTTGCATTTCTTTTGGCGGGGACATTATGAAATTTGGTAGATAGAATTATGTTGCAATGAGTTAGAGATTTCTTGTATATATTTTCATGGTTTCCTGTCTTTAATATTGCAGATATATATCTAAATATAGGTGTCTTGCTGTTTATTATTCCTGAATTTTTTGCTTGAAAATCCAAATCAAAATCGTAAGTATAGCATACACATTTTATTTTTTATGTAGAAACTCATGCAATACGAAGGAATTGTAAAGACAATCTGTCAAAAGGAAGTTATCGGAAACGATCTTGAGAAACAAACACTTGTTCTAGAAGAAAACACAGACAGAGAATTTAAAGGAAGTCTCGCAGTAGATTTCTTTAGAGATAAGATCGCTCTTTTGGAGGGAGTTAAGGTTGGTGATGTTGTAAAGGTTGAACTTAACAGCAGATGTAACGAATCTAAAACACAAGCTGGTAGATACTTCAATAGTATCACGTGTTGGAAACTTACTGCTGGTCAAGGAGCTGCTGCTTCTGCACCAAAAGCAGATGATGATCTTCCATTCTAATTAACCTATAATATTAATATATAGAAAATCCCGATCATTCGGGTTTTTTTTGTTACACAAAATTCAGAGAAAAGAAGAACTCTTCTCTGAAATTGCTATTTCCTGTATACAAAGTCTCAATCATTCAGTCGTTGAGAACTCTCTATTAATCTGGTTTTTGGTAGAAATTCGATAGTGATACGTATAATGCAATTGGATCTCAGTCAGTCGAGATGTGTAATTCCATATATATTCTGCAACAAAAAAAGCACAGACGCCCATCATAATATACCAAGCAACCAACAATCCCTAAGGATTACCCGTTTATTTGTATATTACACTGGTACTTCCTGTGCTAATCCAAAAAACTGCGTGTTGAAAATAGTATGCTGTGGTGAAGAACTTCTTCCTCAACCTTGCAATGAGAAGTATACAGATTAGGAATCAAAAGTCAATCGACTTTTTCATGGCATAGAAAAACCCACTGGAAAGCCAGTGAGTTCGTAATGTTTATGTATTAATCTTGTACTTGGAATCTATTGGTAAGTTCCACCTGTTGTTCTGTCAATAATTCTACTTCTTTGTCGAGTAATGTATATTCCTTTTTAAGGTCTTCTACACCAGACGTGGTTTCCAATGTTTCTTTAATATCAATACATTCTTGAATAAATTCCAGAATTTCTTTTTTGAATTCAATAATTTCTTGCTTACTATCCAGAATATCAGCGATAATTTCATCTGAATCTTCTTCTTCATGCAGTTCCATTATTTCTTGTTCAATTTCTGTTACAGTTTGTTTATGGTCTTTAATGTCTTTTTCTCTTTCAGTAAGAGTTTTTTTGAGGTGTTGTTCAATTTCATTATTGTTCGTCTTAATCAATCTTCTCCATGGCAAGAAAATTGCAAAGAGTGCAGAGAACAATGCTAATGTATTGAAAACATTCGTTAAATCTTTTTCCGTATGAGGGATAAAACCCCACATAATCACATTAATAATTAGCCAAATACCCATTAACCAAAGTCTTTGATTTCTTTTTTTTGTATTGATTTTGTCTTTAATGGCGTTTTTGTAAATTTTAGTTTCTGTTTTCATAATCTATACTTTTAATTGTTATTTTTATTTTTATTTTTGTGAAAGATATATACACAAAAGGAGAAAAAAGTCAATAAAAGAGAAACCCACTGAAATCAGCGGGTTTATTCTTATTCATTTTGTTGTTCATGATTTTTTTTGTATTCTTCTCCAATTCTTATGTATTCTTCCCCAATCTTTTTGTATGCTTTTCCAATTTTGAAATATTGAACAGCGGCCCAAAAATAAGCAATTCCAATCCAAATACCAAGAATGCCAATAATTAGCGAACGCTTATTTGGTGGAGGATCTTGAAAGAAATCATCAGCAAACAATATTGGCAGTACGATAGATGCTACAAAAATCAGAAAAACGAAACTATAAATAATCAGTCTCCTTCTCCATTTTTTTCGTAGAAACCATTTTAGTTTTGTTTTTAGTCGTCTCAAAAAATTGAGATTCCATGATACTTTAAATGTTTTCATAAGCGTATTTTTTATATTAGTATGTTTTTGTTATTTACAATAATATACCAAAATAAGAAAACAAGTCAAATACTAAATTATCCTTGCAAAAAATGATCCAAAGTCTTCATTTTCCCAGCTGGTAAATGGTAAGAATCTTTGACAATTCATTCCATAAATAATGATGGTACCAAATGCAGATCTACTGATTTCATCTGTTTCTTAATACCTACAAGGCTGATATATTTAATAGTTAATAATATTATTTTCACTGGATTCTTTGTATCTACCATCTTCCAAAAATGCTTCCATGTCAGAGGAGTAATAACTTTTTGTGTATCTTTTAACTCACTAGGAAATGGATAGACATAGCCAAAATCATGATACATCATCCAACGTTCAGCTCCACTATGTTTTGTTGCCCAGATGCTCATCCATCCAAGCCATCTCAAAACACTATTATACCAGATCACATCAGGTTTTCGTTGACTGCAAAGTCTCCACAGACGAAAGGCATCCACAAAATTATATACTCACCAAGCAATTCCAGCCAGCTTCTTTCGTTTTCCTGCCTGTCCACGAGACAAGGTAGTTCCAAAGATACGAACCTCATATCCCATACTTTCCAAGATCGATTTCACATCATGGATATAGGTCTCAATTCCACCTACTTTACTGGTGAAATCACTCACGAGAAGGATT
This sequence comes from Candidatus Absconditabacteria bacterium, assembly GCA_037130715.1. Taxonomy (GTDB): domain Bacteria; phylum Patescibacteriota; class Gracilibacteria; order Absconditabacterales; family Absconditicoccaceae; genus UBA5124. The sequence goes on along the minus strand of JBAXSM010000002.1, from coordinate 48,101 downwards.
TTCTTCTTATCATCAAGTATAAGTCTGACCTTACTTTTTCGGGCATCAATGCTATATTGTTTTTGTCGTTCTTCTTTAGATTTAGTGCTTTGGGAATATATTTTTCCTGCAAGAATTCATTTCATTATATGGAAAAGTTGATCTCAGACACTGTGTCATTTCTGTTTACTTAGATCAAGTGCTTCTTCTACAAAAGGAATCAAACCTCACTTTTTGTAGCCAATCACCGGTAATCCCCAGGTCAACGCATTCAAAGCCGTGAGTCCAAATGTCTCCAAAAACGTAGACGGAACCAGACAATACTGACAATTAATCACATATCTTTTGATTTCCTCGATAGTCTTCCATCCGAACATATGAATCTCCTTATATTGTGCAGCAAGCTCTAATAATTTCGCTTCGTATTTTCCAGTCCCAAAAATAAACAACTCAAACGGCAGTTTTTTATCTTCTTTTCCAAATTTTTCAATCATATCGATGATTCCATCGACACCTTTTTCTTCGTCCAATCTTCCGAAATAGAGTAATCCTAGCATTTCTGAGATTTTAAATTTTAAATTATTTCTCACATATTCTCATTTCTCCAATCATTAATATTTTTGTGATGCCCACTAAGCAAAATTTCAGGGACTTTATATCCATAGACTTCCTCTGGCTTCGTGTATTGAGGATATTCGATATTTGTCATATCATGATCCAAACTATAACTTTCAAACTGCCAACTTGCTTCTTCTTTGATGACGCCAGGCAAGAGCCTCGTCACTGCTTCAGTCATCACCATAGCTGGCAATTCACCCCCAAGCGTCACAAATTGTCCCAGCGAAATCTTAGAAAAATGAGCTGGATATTTTTCCATCATATATTCTTCAAAACGATGATCTATTCCTTCATATCTAGCACAAACAAAGATAATATGCTGATTTTCGGTGAGCGTGTGGGCTGTCTTTTGGGTAAAGACTTCTGTCGACGGGGAGACAAAGATTATACGAAATTTTCTTTTACTTTTGTTACTGAGTTTATGGAGTTTTAAGAGATGCTCTACACTATCAATAGCTGGTTTAGCTTTCATCAGGAGTCCAGCCCCTCCGCCATAGATGGTATCATCCACCTGTTGGTGTCTATCAGGACAAAAAACCCTCGGCGTGAGGGTTGTAAATTTGAGTAATTTTTTATCCACAGCTTTCTTGATGAGCGAAGCATTCACAAATCCCTCAAAAATCTCTGGAAATATAGAAATATACGATATGTGCATAGTTTAGTTGAAAGTTGAGCAACTAAAAAGAAGTAGTCAATGATTTTGGTTCTTTATGAATTGTTTGAGCTGGATTTACATTCTTTAAAAGCAAACTAAACGATATAGCGAGTCTCATAAAGAACTAGCCCCTTTGGTTGCTTTCCCGGCAATGAGGGAAAGGAATGCCACGCCGGCAAGGCGATAAAAAAAGATTTATGAGTGGCTACAAAAGCTGAAATTTAGTTCTACAACTCCTCGCAATGACGGGGTTAATTAAAACCCCTTCGCAATATATTGAACTAATCTAATAATAGAGTAAGAACAGATAACAATAACCAGTCCGATAATAGAGTTCTTCATTCCACTCTTGGCAGAAGCAGGATCTTTTCCTGTAGTTCCAGCCATAATGTAGAGTATTCCAGAGTATATAAGTGCAATAGTAATCACAGTACCTATAAAGAAGGTTGCGGAAAGTAAGATATCTTGAACAAAAACCGTAGGGTCACTACTTCTTTTGATTCCTAATAATTCATAGATATTAAATTTACATTGTCAGTTTTTGAGACATGATGGATTGATAGTTATTCACATTTCTGACGTATATACATTAGGATCACAAAGATCATTCACATCTTTTGCGGATTTTACTGTAGCATCATAAGTGGTTTGACAAGAGCTTTTGCAAGAATCAAATTGTGTTGGATCTTCGGAATCAGCACTTGCATCACATGAAGTAAGACAGTCTTCTCTATCCGTAGTAGCACCATCTGTAGCTGTCTTGTATGCTTCTGTACACTTGTTAGTTGTTGTATTGGTAGTTGGATCTATGGCAGCAGGAGCACAGTCTATTTCACAAAATTTTGTTTCACCTTCAGCAGTTCGATCTTGTTTAGCAAAGTCCTTATAGTTTGTTTTACAGGTATCACAGGCATCTTGATTTTTTGCAACGAATCATCAGTCTGCTGCATGAGTTATATTTCCAATCCCTAGTATACCCATTCCTACTATTCCTAGTAACAAAATATATTTCCCTATATAAAGGTGTCTGTTGAGTTTTTTCATTTCAAGAAAAAAAGTAATAAAACAGTATTCCCTTATCTCTAGCAATTTTCCTTTCCATTGCAAATCATTTGTAATTTTATACTATATATAGATGCGAAATAAAATAGTACTTTATAAGTAATCTCAAATATGTTCCTCCTAAAAGACAAACTTCGTCAAGTAATGACAAAAAAACATCTCGATAAAAACGTTATAGGTACGATTGCGCTCAATGCCGTCAGAAAATATTTTTGATATACCGACAATCCACTCCTATTAGATGGTTATGTAAAATTTAATAAACTTTTTCTCAAAACAACACAACAACATATAAAAATAACAATCTTCAAAGAAAAACAGCAGCTTCTGTCTACTATCAACGAGCAAATTGCTAAGATTGGATTTGCTCAACAGATCAACGATATTATGTTTAAATAATACAATATATAAAAAAACTTCAAAAATCCCTTGAATTTCGACCTCATTTTTGTATACAAAGTTCCGCTTACAGATTTTTTCTAGAGTTTTTTGTATGGGCATATAGCTCAGTTGGTTAGAGCGCGTCTCTGATAAGGACGAGGTCGGTGGTTCGAGTCCACCTATGCCCACCAAATATCCTATACAATATATGCCAGAGTAGCTCAGTGGTAGAGCAGAGGCCTGAAAAGCCTTGTGTCGGTAGTTCAATTCTACTCTCTGGCACCACCTTAATACACCTTATATATATCGGGGATTAGCTCAGATGGCTAGAGTGCCTGGTTTGGGACCAGGAGGTCGCGAGTTCGAGTCCCGCATCCCCGAAATTGAATATATATAAGAAAATTATACTAGTGTCTATATATGTCTATCTTTGTATCATTGATACAATGCCCCGCACGGCGGAGTTATTATCGATGTCTCTGTTTCGATAACAGTGATATGCCCCAAAACTATGGAGCAATCGCAGGTTTCGAGATATATCTTTTTTTTTGTAAAAAGACTTGAAATTAGAAGACAGATGTGTACAAACAAACCACTATGCATTAATTGAGTTACCTATTTTAATTTATAAATAAACATTAACTATGGCAAAACTACACGTAAATGTGGGAACTATTGGTCACGTAGATCACGGAAAGACTACATTGACAGCTGCTATGACTACTGTTGCTGCAACAAAAGGATTCGCTAAAGCGCAAGCTTATGATTCTATTGATAATGCACCAGAAGAAAAAGCAAGAGGTATTACTATCAACACAAGACATGTTGAATATGAAACAGCAGAAAGACACTATGCTCATATCGATTGTCCAGGACATGCCGATTATATCAAGAATATGATCGTTGGTGCTGCTCAAATGGATGGTGCTATTCTAGTGGTTGCTGGTACTGATGGTCCTATGCCTCAGACAAGAGAACATATTCTTTTGGCTCACCAAGTTAATGTTCCAAAGATCGTTGTATTTTTGAACAAATGTGATATGGTAGACGATCCTGATATGCTTGAACTTGTTGAAGAAGAAATCAGAGATTTGTTGACTAAAAACCACTACGATGGAGCTAATACTCCAATCATTAGAGGATCTGCTCTTAAAGCTGTTGAAAATGCTTCAGACGCTGAAGGTGCTGCTAAATGTATCTGGGAATTATTTGATGCATTGGATACATACATCCCAGTTCCTGTTAGAGACAATGACAAGCCTTTCTTGATGCCAGTTGAAGATGTATTCTCTATTAAAGGTAGAGGTACAGTTGCTACAGGTAGAATTGAAAGAGGAGTTATCAAAATGAATGATGAACTTGAAATTCTTGGTCTTGGTAAAGAAATCAAAAAAACAGTTGTTACTGGAGTAGAAATGTTCCACAAACAATTTGATATAGCTGAAGCTGGTATGAACGTTGGACTTCTTCTTAGAGGTGTTGATAAAGAACAAATCGAAAGAGGACAAGTTCTTTGCAAACCAGGTTCTGTAAAAGCTCACAAGAAATTTGAAGCTGAAGTATATGTATTGAAGAAGGAAGAAGGTGGAAGACACACTCCATTTATGACTGGATACAGACCACAATTTTTCTTAAGAACTACAGATGTTACTGGAAATATTTCTCTCAAAGCAGGTGTTGAAATGATTATGCCTGGTGATAATGCAAAAATCGATGTTGAACTTATCTACGATGTAGCTATGGAAGAAGGATTGAGATTTGCTATTAGAGAAGGAGGTAGAACAGTAGGTGCTGGAGTTGTTACAAAAGTTACTCTATAATTATTAAATATAATATTTAGTGCTTAACTCCGTTTCGATGGGGTTAAGACCTAAGTATTAAGTTCTTTTATTCATTTGTTTGTTGATATGTCAGAGAAACAAAAGACAGCAACAGTTAAAAAAGAAGTTGCTCCAAAATTGAGAATTAAACTCAAGAGTTATGATATGAAGATGTTGGAATCTTCTTTGGGAAAAGTTGTTGGTTTATTAATTAAATCAGGAGCTGAAATCAAAGGTCCTATACCTTTGCCTAAAAAAAGAAAACTCTATACTGTCTTGAAAGCAAACTTCAAATTCAAGGATGCTAGAGAACAATTCGAAAGAATTACTTACTCTAGAATGATTGATGTGACTGTAACAGGATCAAAGACTATGGAATACTTACAAAATTTAGCAATACCTGTAGGTGTGCTTGTTGATGTAAAGATATTCTAATTCAAATTATTGTATTTTAATTAATGAGATATACTATAATGCTCAAGTGATGATTGATAGTAAGAAAACAAGAAATGACAAAAATATGGGTAAATGACGCTTTTACAGCCGTTACTCTTGTAAAAATACTTCCACAAGAAATTATTAGATATAAAACTGATGAAGTAGATGGATATGTTGCTGCTGTTATCGGTGTTAGTAAAAAAGAAGTTGCTACAAAAAAAGGAACCAAAAATACATATGCAATGGTTTCTGAATTCAAAGTAGCTCCTGAATTTGTTGCTGCAAACGAAGCTGGAAAGATACTCACTGCTGATTTTGTTGAGGGTATTGAAACAGTTAATGCAACAGCTCAAGCTATTGAAAAAGGTTTCCAAGGTATGGTAAAAAAATGGCATGTTAAAGGAATGGGAGCAACTCATGGACATAAGTTTACAAGAACAGGTTGATCCAAGGGAAATAGAAAACCAAGAAGAACAATGAAAGGACATCCACATGCTGGACATATGGGTACTCAAACAGTTACTGTTAAAGATATCAAGGTTCTTGATGTTCTCAAAAGAGAAAACGAAGAAATTCTTGTTCTCAAAGGATCTATCCCAGGAGCTTATAACTGTAATGTAAAAATAGTATTAAATTAATATTCTTAATTCTTAATAAATATATATACCATGGCTTATTCTGTAGATATATACGACAAAAAAGGAAAAGTTGTCTCAACGGTTGATCTCAATGAAGAAATCTACTCTGATGGGATAATCAATGAATCTCTTATTCATGAATATTACCTCCTACAAACCAGTAATGCACGTATTAATATTGCTTGTGTTAAAGGAAGAGGTGAAGTTAATGGATCTTGAAGAAAGTTGTACAAACAAAAAGGTACAGGTAACGCAAGAACTGGAGGTAAACAATCTCCTGTAAGAAAGGGAGGATGAGTTGCTTTTGGTCCTAGAGGAGATAGAAACTTCACAAAGGGAATGAACAAGAAAGCAAAGAAATTGGCTTTGGCTGGTATGATTACTATCAAAGCAAAAGAATCTGCTCTTCTCGGTTTAGATGAATTTGTTCTTTCTACACCAAAGACTAAAGCTGCAATAGAAATATTGAATAATATTGGTGCTCAAAATGCTAAAGTATTAGTTGTTTTGAACAACAAAAATGATAATGCTACAAAATCATTGAGAAATATTCCTTCAGTAAAATATGTATCTGTTGGTTATTTGAATCCGTTTGATGTTCTTAGTGCTGATAAAATTGTTTTCGAACAAGCAGCATTGGAAGCTATCAACACTAAATAATGTTTACTTGATCTTAAGAAATAAGGATGGTATTTAAGCAAAAACTACAACAAAGAGCTATAAAAAACACAGAAACGAAAGTTGTTAAAAAATTTTCTGTCTTCGATGTGATACTAGCTCCAATAGTAACAGAAAAATCGTACAAATCGCAAGATTCTGGAAATAAATATTTTTTCAGAATTCATAGAAATGCGAACAAGAACGATGTAAAATCTGCAATTCTCTACTTATATAAAGTAAGTCCTGAATCTGTAAATATCGTTAATGTTGTTTCTAAAAACAGATCCCAAAAAGGATTGGTTAGAAAAGCATACAAAAAAGCAATCGTAACTTTGGCTACAAAAGACAAGATCGAGCTTTAAGAGTATAGTATATTTAACTTTGATTTGTAAACAAATGGCAATAAAGAAATACAAGCCGTATACACCTTCAAGACGTTTTATGATCGGATATGATTTTAGCGATATTACTGCTACAAAACCGGAAAAAAGTCTTACTGTGTCTATTGGAAGAACAGGTGGTAGAAATAACCAAGGAAGAGTAACTACAAGATGGATGTGAGGAGGTCACAAAAGACTTTACAGAATTCTTGACTTCAAAGGATATGACAAATGTGATATTCCTGGAAAGGTTGCTTCTATTGAGTATGACCCATATAGAACGTCTAGAATCGCACTTATCAACTTTGTTGATGGTGAAAAAAGATATGTTTTGGCATGGAAAGGTATCTCTGTTGGTGACGAAGTCATGAATGGTGAAAAATCTGCCATCAAAGCAGGAAACAGAAAAAAACTTAAGGATATTCCTGAGGGTATGAATGTTTACAATCTAGAGGTTACTCCGTTATCAAAAGGAAAACTCATTAAATCAGCTGGTTCTTCTGCTACAATATCAGGTAGAGATGAAGCGCAAAAGGTTGTATTTATTAAACTTCCTTCTGGAGAACTAAGAAAGTTCAACGAAGAATGTTGGGCTACGATCGGAGAAATAAGCAATGATCAACACAAAAATATTGTCATTGGTAAAGCTGGTAGACAAAGATGGTTGGGTAGAAAACCAAGAGTTCTTGGTAAAAACATGAATCCAGTGGATCATCCACATGGAGGAGGTGAAGGACACTCACCAATCGGATCAAAGAGAGGGCCAAAATCTTTTGCTGGAAAAAATGTTTCTGCTGGTATTAAAACTAGAAAGAGCAAGAAATGGTCATCTAAGTTTATCGTTACAAAGAGAACAAAGAATTAATCTAGAAAGTTCCATATTTACTATATTTAAAATAAACTATGGCAAGATCACTAAAAAAGGGTTTCTATATCAATCCGAAGATAACTAAAAAAGTTCAAGCAATGCTTGATTCTGGAGAAAAAAAGGTTGTTAAAATTTGGGATAGATCGTCTCAGATCACACCAGATATGATTGGATTTACCTTTGCAGTTCACAATGGGAAACAATTTATCTCAGTATATGTTACTGAAGATATGATTGGACACAGACTTGGTGAATTTGTTCCTACTAGACTATTTAGAGGACATCCGTTCTAATTCTATTAGATTAGTGATTTCCCTATAATGATTTTAAACTTAAAATGAGAAATAATGAACAATAGTATGACTGCCACTCTCAAATATGCATTAGTTTCCCATATAAAAATGGAACTTATGGCAAAATTGGTAAGAGGTAAAAAGGTACAAGATGCACTTGATCTTCTTCAGTTCGTTCCAAAAAAAGCTGGAAAGACTCTTTACAAGGTTATCAAATCTGCAGCGGCAAATGCTACTACAACTGCAGGTAAAGATATCGATAGCTTATATATTCAACTTATAGAAGTTGGAAGTGGACCAAAGCTTAAGAGAATCAGATTTGTTTCAAGATCTAGAATTAGTCATTATGCGAAATATAGAGCATTCGTGAAAGTTGTTTTAAATAGTAAATAATCACAGTATGTGACAAAAAGCGAATCCAGTTGGAATGAGAGTAGGAATAGTCAAATCTTGGCCATGTGAATGGTTTGGAAAGACTAAAAGAGCAGGAGCGGATTTTTTCGTAGAAGATATAAAAATCAGAAATTACGTAGATAGTCAGTTTCCAAGATCCGGAATCTCCAAGGTAGTTATCAGAAAGACAGCCAAAGAAGGTGAAATAATTGTTTTCACGTCTAAAGTTGGTGTTTTGATGGGTAAAAATGGAGCTAAAGTTAAAGAATTTGAAGATGAACTTAAAAAGAGATTCGACAAAGAATTTAAACTTACTGTGAAAGAAGTAAAAAACCCAGAACTTTCTGCAAAAATAATGGCTGAATTTGTTGCTTCTCAATTGGAAGCCAGAATGCCATTTAGAAAAGTTGCTAAGAATGTTCTTCAAAAGGTTATGGAAAAAGGTGCTCAATGAGTAAAAGTCCAAATTGGAGGAAGACTCGGAGGTACAGATATAGCAAGAACTGAAAAATTTATCAATGGAAGAGTATCGTTACAAACGTTTAGATCTGATATCGATTACTGTCATCTTCAAGCTATGACAAAATATGGAGTGCTTGGTGTCAAGGTATGGATCCAAAAAGGAGTACTCAATACAAAATCATCTGCTATTACTAAAGAAGTACCAAAAACAATAAGTCTATAAATTTTATTTAGTGTAGATTAATCAAAATGTTATTAACTCCTAAAAGATGGAAATACAGAAAGCCAATCATCAGACAGTTGACAGGGAAAAGCCCTAGATGAACTACTGTTGCATTTGGTGAATATGGTCTAAAAGCTACAACAAGTGACTATATCACAAATAAGCAGATTGAATCTGCAAGAAAGGTGATCATAAGACATATTAAAAAAGTTGGAAAGATGTGGATTAGAATATTTCCGGATGTTCCATTTACCAAAAAAGGACTTGAAATGCCTATGGGTACTGGAAAAGGAGATGTTGATATCTATACAGCTCCTGTAAGAAAGGGTAAGGTTCTCTTCGAAATCACTGGTTTGGATAGAGAAACAGCTCATCGTGTCTTGATTTCAGCTTCAAAAAAACTTCCTGTTAAGGCTAGAGTTGTTGAAAAAGGAGAAATTAGATAATTTTATTTACTTTACCTGATGGTACAATGAAGTGAAAAGCTTTGTTTATGAAAGAGTTGTCTGGGAAGTCAGTAAAGGAACTTGTAATCATGAGAAAAACATTGAAACAAGATCTCTTTGGGCTCAAGACTAAAAACGCTATTAGATGATTAAAAGAAACACATAAAATAGGAGATGCAAGAGTAAAAATCTCTAGAATCAATACGGTTTTAACACATAAAATTAAAGAAAACTATGGCAATCATATGAACTAAAAACATCAAAGAGTTTGTTGGTGAAGTCATAAGTGATAAAATGGACAAAACTCGTGTAGTATTGGTAAAATCTGTTAAAGTACATCCATTGTACAAAAAGAGATTTATCGTAAGAAAAAAATACTATGTTCATGATGAACAAAACTCTACTAAAACAGGAGATACAGTTAAAATTAGAGAAGCAAGCCCTACAAGCAAATTTAAGAGATGGGTGTTGATCTAATTAATCTGATCCCTTATTTATCTATTTTTCAAAAGAGCAATGTTAAAAACGGAATCAGTTGTTGTTGTTGCTGATAACACAGGAGTAAAAAAAGCAAAAATAATTAGAATTCTCAAATCTTCTATGGCGACTACAGCTCGTATTGGAGATAGAGTTGTTGTAGCAGTACAAGAAGTAATGTCTACCTCTTCTATCAAAAAATGAGATGTTGCACAATGAATTATCGTCAGAGTTAGAAAAGAAATTGGAAGAAAAGATGGAACCTACATCAGATTTTGAGACAATGCTATTGTATTGATGTCAAAAGATGCAAAAGGAGAAATCAAACCTATCGGAAAGAGAATTTTCGGTCCAGTTGCAAGAGAACTAAGAGAATTGGGATACAAAAATATCACCAATATGGCTGAAGAAGTGTGTTAATAGCAAATGTGCTTTTACATTGTTATCTTTGTATTATAATGAAAAAATTAAGATCAGGAGATCCAGTCCAAGTGATCACAGGGAAATATAAGGGAAAAATTTCTTCTATTGAAAAAACAGAAGAAGAAAAGGTGTGGGTCAAAGGAGTAAATGAAGTAAAGAAGGCCGTAAAAGGAAAATGATTTGTCAAAAAACATTTGCCTATCAATATTTCAAATGTAATGTATTATGATGAATCTACTAAAGCTCCTTCTAAGCTTGCTATCAAAATTACTAAAGAAGGAAAAAAAGTAAGAGTAATCAAAAAGACAGACAAAGAAATAAAATAATTTTATTGTGTTTATATAAGATACATGACTGCATTAGACCTTTTCAATAAAGAAATAGTACCAGCTCTCAAAGAGAAGCTTGCTGTTGCAAATATCAATCAGGTTCCAAAGATAGACAAAGTTATTGTCTCAGTAGGAATCGGATCATTAGCTACTAGAAAGTCTATCAAAGATTTTGATGAGTTTGAAAAAAATCTCAGAAAAATAACTGGTCAAAAACCAGTGTTGATCAAATCAAGAAAGGCTATCTCAAACTTTAAACTTAGAGAGGGGATGCCAGTGATGTTGAAATCAACGTTGAGAAGAGATAGAGCTTATGCTTTCTTGGATAGATTTGTAAAAGTTGTTCTTCCAAGATTGAGAGATTTCAATGGATTATCTACTAAATCTTTCGATGCAAAAGGAAATCTTAGTATAGGTATCGTAAACTACAATATCTTTCCAGAATTAGATATCGAAGACGTTACTATTCCAATGGGACTTCAAATTACTATTGTTACGACAAGCACTGATGCACAGAAATCAAAGGGCTTATTGGAAGCATTATGATTATTGTTTAAATAAGAACTTTAGTTTATATTCAAATATTCTAATGGCTAGAACATCGTTGAAAGTAAAACAAGCAAAAATGTATGAAAAAAGATTTGTTTTGGGAGAAAAACTCGAAAGCCCTACAAAATATTACAATAGATGTAGATTGTGTGGTAGAAACAAATCTTATATCAGAGATTTTGGTATTTGCAGAGTGTGTTTGAGAAAATACGCGAGAGAAGGATTGATTATGTGATTAAGAAAAGCAAGTTGGTAATTTGTAGAGGTATCTTTTTATTTTGTGAATATTGCTAGTAATGAGTTATGTTAACGCGCCTATTCATGATTTGTTGATCAGAATTAAAAATGCTTACATGGCAAGAAAAGTTTCTGTCGAATGAGTAATTTTTTCTAACTTTAAACAACAAGTATTGGAACTATTAAAACAATATGGATTTATCAAAGGATTCGAAGTTGTCGAACAAGAAGATGGAAAGAAATCTCTTTCTATTACTCTTAATCCTGTAAAGGATGCGGTAAATGATATTCCAAACGTAAAGTTTTTTTCTAAGCCATCTAGAGCTTGGTATGTAAGATGTAAAGACATTCATGCAGTTGCTGGAGGTAAGGGTATTGGTATCCTTTCTACAAGTCAAGGTTTGATGGCATCTCACGTAGCGAAACAAAAGAAACTAGGAGGAGAACTTATCGCTGAAATCTACTAGTCTGCTCATATTGAGTATATAGACTGTGTCGTTCAACGTTTTAGTATTTTAATGTCTACTATGTCAAAAATTGGTAAAAAACCCATTGCTATCAAGGATGGTGTTGAAGTAAAAATAGAGAATCAAACAGTTACAATCAAAGGACCTAAAGGAACATTGTCATATACTTTGTTGGATTGAGTACTTGCAAAAGTTGAAGATAACGCTATCGTTGTATCTATTACAGATGACGAGAAAAAAAATCTTTGGGGATTGTCAAGAACGCTTCTTGCAAATATGGAACACGGTGTATCTGAAGGATTTGAAAAGAAACTTCTTCTTATGGGAGTTGGATTTTCAGCCAAAAAAGAAGGAGACGGAATCCTTTTTGCTTTAGGTTTTTCACACAAAGTAAAGTTTGATATTCCATCTTCACTTCAATGTGATGTAGAACAAGATGCAAAGGGTAATTACGTAATTACTTTAAAAGGAATTGATAAACAATACCTTGGAGAAGTTACAGCCAAAATTAGAGCGCTCAAAAAACCAGAACCATACAAGGGGAAAGGAATTAGATACATTGATGAGGTTGTTAAGCTCAAAGCAGGAAAGACAGCTAAGAAATAGTTGTTAATCATCTTTATACCTATTATGTTATACAACATGCAGAATTTGAAACCAAAGGCTAATTCTAAAATCGCAAGTTTCCTTAGAAGAAAGCTTAGAGTAAATGCAACTATAAAATCACAAAAACCTGATTTTAGAATAGTTGTAAATAAAACTAACTGTTACATAAAAGCTCAACTTTTGGACAATACTGGAAATGTGTTGTGATTTGTGTGCGACAAAAATAACAAAGGAGAAACAAAATCTCTTAGAGCTCACGAAGCAGGAAAAGATTTAGCAAAGATTATCAAAGATAAAAATATAGAAAAAGTAGTATTCGACAGAAATGGTCACCTCTATCATGGAAGAGTAAAATCTTTTGTTGAAGGTATTAGAGCTGGTTGAGTAACTTTGTAATCTATTTATTATATAATCTATTTTGTTTATGAAAGCTGGAAATAAAGATAAGACAAAGAAGGAATTCGATGAACTTTTGCTCGAAGTGAGAAGAGTTACAAGAGTAACAACTGGAGGAAGAAGAATGTCTTTCAGAGCTACTGTCCTTGTAGGAAATAGAAAAGGTAAAATAGGTGTTGGTACTGCAAAAGGTGCTGATGTTACTATTGCTGTTTCTAAAGCTTCTCGTGAAGCGTACAAAAATATTGTTGATGTACCTTTGACAAAAGCAAATACAGTTCCTTATGAAACAACTACAAAATACAAGTCTTGTCTTGTTAAATTGTTGCCTGCAAAAGGAGGTACAGGTTTGAAAGCAGGTTCTGCTGTTAGATCAGTTCTTGAATTAGCTGGATATGAAAATATGCTTTCTAAAATCATAGGATCAAACAACAAACTAAACAATGCTATCGTTACGATCATTGCTTTGGGTAATTATAAACATGCTGATTTCTTCAAAAATATGTTAGAAAAAAGAGCTAATGTTGAAGAAACTGCAGATGAAAACACAGAAGAAACAACAAAACCAGTTGCAAAAAAAGAAGTACATGTAGTTAAAGAACATGTTGCTGAAAAGAAACCAGTTGTAAAAGAAGAAAAGATAGAAGAAGCTAAAAAACCAGCTGCTAAAAAACCAGCTGCTAAGAAAGCTCCTGCTAAAAAATAAATCACCCATTTTTAATTATTCTGCTAATTCGCTATGAAATTACATACCCTCAAAAGAAGTTCTGGAATTGTATCCAAAGCAAAAAGAATAGGAAGAGGAAATGGTTCCGGTAAAGGAAACTATTCTACAAAAGGTCTTAAAGGACAAAAAGCAAGAAGTGGTAGTGGAATCAAACCATTTTTTGAAGGTGGTCAAACATCTATTGTTCAAAGAATTCCTAAAGCAAGAGGATTCAAGAGATACTACAAATTAGTAAAAGATGTAGCTATTGTAAATCTTGGAGCATTGGATATGGATGATAGAATTACAGATGGAATGGAAATCACTAAAGTTTTGCTTAAGGAATTTGGATTCATCAAGAAAGCAACTGGATTAGTTAAATTACTTGGAAATGGAGAATGGACAAAGACAGTAACTTTTATCGATATTGATGTATTCTCAGCTACTGCTCAAAAGAAAATAGCAAATCCTAGTGCTGCTACAACAGAAAAAAAGACAACAAAAATAGAAAAAGCTCCAAAAGCTGCTGCTAAAAAACCTGTAGCTAAAAAAGCTCCTGCTAAAAAAGTTGTTGCAAAAGAAGAAAAATCTGTAGCTAAAAAAGCTCCAAAAGCACCTGCAAAGAAACCTGCAGCTAAAAAAACTCCAACAAAAAAAGAAGCGAAACCAGAATAATTTTTATGAGATATATTCTACACCATGGAGAAGCTTATCAAAAAAATTCAAGAAGTATTTCAAAATAAGAGTCTCAAAAACAAGATAATTTTCACTATTTGTATGTTGGCTCTTTATAGACTTCTCGTATTTATCCCAGTTCCTTTTGTTGATATCGGAGCATTGATGACCAAGACTTTGGATGCATCTAACTCTGGATTAGGATATTTTGTTATGCTTTTGGGTTGAGCTTTAGATAGCTTTTCTTTGATCGCTATTGGATTGGCTCCATATATCAATGCATCTATTATTATGCAGTTGATGGGTACAGTTATTCCAAAGTTGGAAGAACTTACTGAACAAGGTGAAGCTGGTCAACAAAAGATCGCTCAATATACAAGATATTTATCAGTTCCTTTGGCGTTTGTTCAAGGAATTGGAATGGTATACTTCATCAACTATATGTTGGGAGGACACGTTATAAATACAACAATGCCTACCGTTCTTTTAGCAGCTTTTGCTATGACAGTAGGAAGTGTATTATTGATGTGGATTGGAGAATTAATTACAGAAAAAGGTATTAGTAACTGAGTATCTATATTGATCTTCGCATCTATCGTTTCAGGAATTACACAAAAGGCATATGGAGAAATATCAAGTTCAGCAAACGTTCCTATGATGATTGCAGTGATGTTGATTGTAGTGTTATGATTGATATTCCTATCTATATTCATCCTCAAATCTATCAAAGAAATACCTATCATCTATTCTAGAAGAGGGAAAGTTCAAGAATCATCTAATCTTCCTATTCCTATGAATCCAGTAGGTATGGTGCCTATTATCTTTGCTATCGCATTCGTTTCATTCCCGTATGTATTGTCTAAGTTAATTATGCAATTCCAAGCGATGAATGGTAAACTTATGGGAATCGCAACATGGATCGAATCAAACTTAAATATCTATACACAAAATCCTGCACCATTAGCTATAATCTTCTACTTCATTCTTATTATAGTATTCACATTCTTCTATACACTTATCGTATTCTCTCCAGAAAAGATTAGTGATAATATTCAGAAGAGAGGTGGATTTATACCAGGAATTAGACCAGGAAAAGAAACAGCTAGATATATCAATGGTATTTTGATGCATCTTTGTCTTTGGGGTGGAGTTGGACTAGCATTTATTGGTATTTACAGCTACGTTCGAAATTATATTCCATTTGTTCAAGACATCATCCAATCTATTGGTTCTATGCCGATGATTGTTACTGGTTCTGGAGTTATTATTATTGTTGGAGTGGTTCAAGAACTTCTCAGCAAGACACAAACAGAATTATTGATGCAAAAATATGATGCAAGTGATCTAGACAAACTTTCTCGCTAATCACACATATATATAAAGAAGAATCTGATTTCGGTCAGGTTCTTTTTTGTAATCATGAATTTTCTTATACATCACGTCCAAATTACTATTTTGTTGACTTATTGTTTCAGATATGTATATTATAAAAAACAGAAAACAATAAATCAAACAAATAAAAAACTTAAAAATAAAACAGTATGGAAAACAAAACTCAAAACTTATTAACATTCCTACAAAATGCAGAAGGAAGTGGAAAAAAATTTAGCTCAGATGAGTTAAAATCAATGCTGGTGTCTGTATCATTTGATATAGATGCATGTAAAGTCATCTTGCCAAAGATAAAGGATCAGACAATTCTGTTCTCATTTATTCCTTTGTTCAGCAAGAACGGCATACTCAATATTCTATTTCCTTTATTAGATTGGAAATCTAAGAGTAATGATGAATTATTATCTATTTTTACTCAATCTGGCGAATCAGAATCTGTAGCTAATACTATTGCTAAGTACCTTGATTTGACAGACAAGAAAGAGCCGGAATTATTGGAAATTATCTCTAAACTATGCTATTGCCGAGTTGCTTGTGATAAAATAATTCCACTACTCAATTTTTCAAAAACAAAGAGACATCAGGAAAAAATCTGGTTATTCATAGAAAATTCTCGCTTCAATGATCATGTTGTGGGGAATGTAATTAGATATGTTCTTGATGAAGATCGTATCATGAAACTTCTAAAACGCGAAAATTTTCGTGAAGGTCTGTTTTATGATGAGTATCTTAAAGAGGTCGTTATTATAATCAAGGGATCTGATAATATTGCCGAAGTGGTCGCTAATGTTTCAAATAACATTGCTCTTTGTGCGTATTATATTCCTAAGATTAAATCAGAGACTGATCGATTTGAACTCGCAAGAGATCTTGATCGGGATAGTGTGTGGTTAGCGGTTATTCCAACGTTAAAAAAGAAGGAATATGTGTCAATCGCACGCTATAAGGTTAATAAATTGGATCGATATTCCTATTCTACTTCACTTTATATACTAGCATTTATCCCTCATTGTTCTAGCGAAGAAGAAATATTGAAGGTGGCGAAAGTGTATTCTCTTTTTAAGTCTGACGATGAATTCTTATTTGCTATTTTGGAATATGTAAACCAAACAGATAATTTGCTTATGCTGTTCAATGAGGTTATTTCAAGCGAAGTCAAAGCAAAGATCATTCCAAAACTTAATCTTCCGAGTAAAGAAAATGCCCAACTATGGGACATTCTCACACAGACAAAGTATGATAAAGCCATGTGTGAGGCTATAGTTTCTTTGTTGGGACTTATCGCAAAATCAGACGATGAACTTATTAAGCTACTAAGCGAAAGGCAGAATCCTCAAAATCTTTGTTTGTCTGTCATGCCATATCTTAAATCACAGGCAAACAGAGTGAAGGTATTTCATTATCATACAGATAAGGAATATATCTGGCATGCTTCAGGCTATCTTAATGATGCTACTTTGGAAGCAGAATTTATTAGTTCTTATTATAGAAAATACTTTTTGCGTCGAATACACAATAAAGAACTTGTATATCAGACTATTGCTAAGGAAAAATATCCAGAGGATCTTATTTTTGAAGCAAACAAAGTGTTTAAGAAATAATACTGTAATGTACTAGAGATTAACTCGCTGTCGTATTGGATAGCGAGTTTTTTGTTATGGAAAAATTCCACCCGGGTGGAATAGTCTCCCTTGTTTTTTACCCTCATTTCACTACTATAACTTTCACAATTTTATAAGAAACAATACATATGAGAATTCTCAAAAATATCAAAATAGAAAAGATTGGTTATGGAGGGATTGGTCTTTCCAGGATGCCAGATGGTAAGAGAATCCTCATCAAAGGAGGAGCTTTGCCTGGTAATGTAGTTGATCTCAGGATCGTGAAACAGAAAAAAGATTATATCGAAGCACATATTTTGGAAGTGAAATCCTATGATCCAAATATTGTAGATGGTGAGGTATTCTGTCCTCATTTCTTCTCTGTATTGGGTAATCAAGAACTCAGCCAAGAAGAAAAGACAAGAATCGGTTGTGGTGGGTGTAAACGACAGCTTTTGAGTTATCCTAGACAATTAGAACTCAAACAATCTATCGTTGAAGAATCATGTACAAAACTCAAGAAACATATCCCTGATCTTCAGGTGCTCAATATTATCGGATCTCCCCAAGAAAAAGGATACAGAAATAAGATCGAATTCAGCTTTGGTAAATATATCGTCAAAGAATTTACCGCAACAGGAGACGCTAAGGCAGACAAAGAAGCAATGCGCAAAGCTCCTTTACTTAAATTATCAGATTGGAGCCTCGGATTCCACAAACAAGGGGAATTTAGTAAGATCATCAATATAGAATCGTGTGGACTCATATCAGACAGAGCGAATGCGGTATTTACGCACATAAAAGACTTACTTCTTGCTTCAGAGTTGCCCGTGTATGATCAAAAAGCTCAGCAAGGCTTCTTTAGACATCTCGTCATGAGAGAAGGAGTGAATACAGGACAAATGCTTATTAACCTCGTAGTTTCAGATAAATATCTTGTTTCAGAGACAGCTAAAGGACAATGGGATATGCTTTTGGAAAGCATAAAATCAGATTCCCTTATCAAGGATGAGATTACTACATGGGTGATTACTTACAACAACGGTATGGGTGATACAACACATGGTCCAGATACCAAGACAGAGATTTTCTTTGGTGAAGGACAGATCTACGATCAACTCCGTTTCTCAGAAGACTCAAATGAAGCTCAGATATCTAAACAAGCAGAAAAGAATATAGAAGTGAACTTTAGAATATCTCCATTCTCATTCTTCCAAACGAATACCTTATGAGCACAGACATTATTTCAACAAGCTGCCCATATGGTTGGTAAGGTAGAAGGTACTATTTTGGATCTCTATTGTGGGACAGGAAGTATTGGACTTAGCTTTCTCAAGATGAATAAATGAAATAGTGTAGTAGGTGTAGAAATTGTTGAAGAGGCTATTGTAGACGCTCGACACAATGCAAAGATAAATGGGCTAGATCAAAAAGTTTTCTTTGCCGCAACACCCGCCGAAAAGGCCTTTACTACCGTGCCTGAAATTATGCAGAAGCTTGATAATCTTGGTTTAGTGGTAATTGACCCACCAAGGGATTGATTACACAAAAACGTGGTTTCTACACTCGGATGATTGAGGAAACTTCATAGCTTCAAATTATTGTATATTTCTTGTAATCCTATCACTATGGCTAGAGATATTGAACTCCTCCTTCAAGAGGGATTTGAGATCAAAGAATTGCAGCCAGTCGATATGTTTCCCCAAACCCATCATATCGAGGTAATCGGTGTTTTGAGTTAATATAATCAAAGAAAACCAAAACAAAAAAAGAAATCAGATTTTTATTTCCTATTCGGATAGTATGAAAAAGTACCTTTTATTATCATCTGCAGTTGCATTGCTTGTCCTTAGTGGATGTGCATCACAAACACCTTCAGTTGATCAATCAGAACAAACAGCTCCAATCGAAAACACAGGAGCACAAGCAGAACTTTTATCTGGAACAAATCCTAGTATGTGTAAACAAGCAATCTCAGATCACTTAGCAGCAGCTAATCTTGAAGGAACAGGAACAGTTCTTATCAAAGATGGTCATAAAGTAACCGTTCATTATGTTGGAAGACTTAATGATCAAGAAGTATTTGATACAAGTGTAGAAGCTGTAGCTAAGGCATGTGGTAAATATACACCAGCAAGAAACTACAATGAAGGATTATGATTTACGGTTGGAGCTGGTCAAATGATCGCAGGTTTCGACAAAGGTGTGGTAGGCATGAAAGTTGGACAAACCAAAACAATTACTATCCCAGCTAAAGAAGCATATGGGGAATGGACTGGTGCAGCTTTGATTACTGTCCCTCGTTCACAACTTCCTGCAGGAGAATTTACTAAAGGAATGAAATTAGGAAGTGCAAATGGTCAAACATTCACGGTATATGAAATTAAAAAAGATGAAGTTATTTTGGATGGAAATCATGAACTTGCTGGTAAAGATTTGATTTTTGATATTACGGTTATAAGTATCGATTAATAGCAGAGTATATATATACATAGAAAAAAACCAGGAGTGATTCCTGGTTTTTCTTATACATATGATTTTATTAAAAGATGATGGTGAAATCTCCAATTGAAGAATCGGTATTGGTGGATTTTTTCATAATAATTCTCACATTATAATTTCCTACAAGAGATGCTCCTTCAATAGTATAAAATCTATTGGATACTGGAGCTCCAAAATTGAGCTGATATTCCAAAAAAGGATAGATATCTCACCTTGTACTACGAAGAAGATCGACAAGTCCAAATGAGAATTCAAGACCAGTGGTATATAAATCAGTATCGTTTAAGATCTGATTGAATGTTTTTGTTTTGATAATACTAGGATCTGAACTAATGACATTATGAATAGTAAGCGAATTATTTGGATATTTTAAGATAGGATTATAATTGTAAGAAGTATTGAGCGTATTACCAAAATAGACCATTCAACTATTTTCATTAATTACAGATTCTCTGATCATAGTATCTTGAAGTATATCTATAATTCATCCGTTGTAGACAAAGATAGAGGTATTTGGTAATATTGAGAAAGGGACTCATATATAATTACCTTTCAGTCATCGATTGACCACAATATCATCAGATATTAAATCTCCATTAAAATCACAGTTTGGATTAGCTGAGTCCGCACAGAGAGTAAATCCAGAGAATGCTGTTGTAACTTTGCTTGGTAACCTAAATTGCCCAGTAAAATATCCTCCATGAAAGTCAGAAAAAGCTGTTGATCATGTATATGCATTTTGATCCGATGCAGAGTTATCTAATGACAAAAATACTTTTTCTGAAGTGAAGTAAGGGAGTTGATTGAAATTAGAACTGTCGCTACTTGCTAATAGATAATCCACATTCCCATCTCCAGAACCCGGAATACTTGATGTTCTAGAATGAATTTGCCAAGATAATCAATTAGTAAGTACTGTTAATCTTCCAAACGGAGTAAGTATTTTATCACTTGGTGGTCAGAAACTAATATTTCCAGCAAATCATCCAGATCATTCAAATCCTGGGTGCTTGTATTTGAGTGCGAGATTAGCTCTTTCAAGCCCAGCAATTGCTCAGTAGTACGCAGAATTAAAGTCTACCACATCTCAGATGTTTTGCACAAATGGAGAAAATACAGAGTATGCTCCGACAAGTACTCAGATAAGAATAAATAATAGAACCAGAACGAATGCTATAAACATAGGTTGGAGCGTTGGATAAATATACTATTCTTCAGTATTTTTGTAGAGTCCATAGATGATTCCAAAGATGGCCATAAATGGATATACAATCATTCTATCGATAAAGCTATGCAAAACAAGTCAACAAAGACTTAATCAAGCAATTCATAACGAACAAGCAAAAAGAAGAAATCAGAAGTATTTTTTTTGTTTGTTGGTATGTCATATTTGGCTTTTTTTGAACGCAACAATTCCTATTCGATGAAGCCGAATAAAAATAGACATCCAACCTAAGAATCCAAATATTCCGTACTCTATCCATATTTGCAGAAATTGATTTTCAGGATTGTATTCTTTCCCTTTTCCTAAATGATGAGATGCTGGTCCAGCGCTTGCAGCGCCTTGTCCAAATCGTGGTTTATCTGCTATTTTACCTAAAGCAATTTCTATCATATCGAAATGACCTGTATTAGAAAATTGTCTATTGATAATTTGATCTCTTCCGAGATAGGTGACAGTCCCAAAGAGTAAAACAAGCGGAAGTCATCCATATAAGAGAATTTTCTTGAGATTTTGCCTATATTCTACCAATATTAAAATCGCAGTTTGCAGAAACCAAGCTATCCAAGCCGCCCTAGAAAATGTCGATAATATTGCCAAAGCGTATAGACTTCCCCAAAGGATTATTGTTCCTGGCTTTCTTTTTTTGAGAGCAAGTGCAAAAAACAAAGGCCAAAGAGCAATCAAAAAGAATCCTCGGCTAATTGGTCTTTCAAAGAGGAATTGGTTACGTGCATATCCATCATTATATTGAGAGTAATAGACAGCTGGAGGAGCAATTCAAATATCTCATTCATAGTTTGTTTTGTTGTATCACGCGAATTCTAGAAGTCTTGGTACAAAAAAGATAATGAGCCACCAAATTAGACTTCATACAAGTAACCGCTTAATAACTCTCACATATCGTACCTCTATATGGCTATCTTGAAGCGTAGTTTTTGGAAATAATTTGAAGCTTATAAGTGCAAATGCTATGAAGACCACAAATCCAGTAATACTATATCTTAGTGAAATAATGGTAGTTGATATACTGACATGAGTAATCAAAAGACTTGTTAGAAATACAAACACCGTCAAGATGATAATTCAGAGCGCAAACCACCTAATCCCCAAACGATCAAAAACAGATTTTAATGTATGGGTTTTGATAAGTCGGTACACTGCATATCAAATTAATCCAATAATAATAATTTCTTTTCGCATCCAAATGAGAGACCAAAAAGTTCCATTTCGACCAAGACCAAAACTTACAAATGTTTGGAGAAAAAATTGAAGCAAAAGTCCAATAAAGAAGATCTTGCTAATAAGAATCAATGTATCTTTGCTTGAAAACTTAGACATAGAGTAACCCAACAAATAATAAAAGATTATGCAATTTGATAAAAGAGTGCGATGATAGTAATTGCAGCCAAAATAGCCTGTAATAACCATGCTGTCATCACAATAGTTGATTCATGTACTCCTTTATATTCAAAGAGGTGATGAAGTGGTGATGTAGCAAAAATTTTCTTTTTGAGATATTTTTTGGAGAGAATCTGTGCAAAACTAGATCCAGTATCTACGATAAACAAGAGAAACATAAATATAAATGGTAGTAATATTCACATTCTCATATTGAGTGTATAGAGCAGTGTCGCTAAGAATCCACCAATTGCAAGAGCTCAACTATCTCCCATAAATATTTTGGCTGGATAGATATTGAAAAACATAAATGCTAAGAGACAGGCAATCATAATGGCAACAAGTGTAGTTGCTAAGTAGGTTTGGTTGAAGAAGGTTATAATTCCCAATACAAACAAGATAATACTTACCAAACCACCAGCTAATCCATCGAGTCCATCAGTGATATTGATGGCATTTACAATACTAATGGTCAGAATAAATGTGATAATGGGAGAGAGAAGTCATAGATGTATTTTGCCAGCTATTGGCCAAAAATTAATATAATCTACGCCCAATTTGTCATAGAACCATCGACTGATAAATCCTGCAAACAAAAACATTCAGATTAATTTTGCCTTTGCGCTTAGTCATTTTATTTTTCCTACTCATTTGACGTTTAGCCAGTCATCAATTAATCAAATCAATCACATACTAAATAGTCAAAAGACAAGAATATAGGTTTCTGATCTTTCAAATAACGAATATTTGATGACTCCATAGTGTTGTAGTCCAATGGATCACAAAACCATAAACGCCATAATAACAAGAATAAGCCCACCTCACATTGTAGGAGTTCAGCTTTTATGTTGGTGTAATTGAGTGAATATAGGAGATGATTCTCATGTTACAGATGCTTCGCGAATTTGTTGTCCAGCTTTGTGTGCTTTAAGAAAACGGATATACAAAGGATAGAGTATAAGAGCCAAAAACAAGGCCGTAAGAGCGAAAATTATGATCTGATTGAGTTTTAAAAGCATCATAAAAACATGAAAAGTAAACATGGTAAAGATACAGAAAACGTCTCCGGTTGCAAGGAAATCATCTTGTTTTTGTGGGTAATATAATTATCGTAGATAGCGTTTATTCTTTCTCTATATCTATGGATATTAAATCATTTAAAGAGCTTTTTGATCCAAAACTCAATACGTATATTCAACAAAAGATGAATCAGGCCAAACAATTATTAGATAATCCAGAAATTAATACGTATATCGATTATTTAGAGACATTTGTTTTTTCTGGTTGAAAAAGGATAAGACCATATTGTTTATGGCTTATGTATAAATGATTTGACGGTCAAGATGATGAAGATATTTTACAATTTGCGATTGTATTTGAATTACTGCATACTATGGCATTGATTCATGATGATATTATTGATCAATCTCAGAAGAGACATAATGTTTCTACAATGCACGCCTATATTTGAGAGCAACTAGGAGAGTCTCATAATATTCAGGTATCTGAGTGACAGGCGATTTTGATTTGAGATCTGCTCTTATCTCGAGTATATGAGCTTGGAAACAAACACTATCGCTTTAGCGAGCAGCTGCTCGAAGATGCGAGGATAAATCTCCATACTATGATTGAAGAAGTTATTCTGTGACAGATGATAGATGTTCAGATGATGACAGGTAAAAATACCACCAAAGAAATGATTGAAAAGAAAAATATGTTCAAAACTGCATCGTATACATTTACTAGACCACTTCTTACAGGAGCAATCTTGGCTTGAGCAGATACAGCACAAAAAGACTTGGTTATAAAATTAGGTAATGCGCTTGGAGTCGCATTTCAAATAAAAGATGATTTGATGGATATTACTCTTGGAGACAAAACTAAGTCACTTTTTTCAGATATCCAGGAAGGACAACAAACCTATTTTACTCAATATATCAAAGAACATGGATCTCAATCTGACAATGAGTTGCTCTCATCCTGCATGGGACAACGTTTAAATAATGAACAAATAACATCACTTCAAAAAGTGTGTAAAGAAAGCGGAGCCATAGAAGCAGGTATTTCTCGTATGTTTGAATATACAAAAAAAGCTAAAGAACTTCTCAACGCTATTTCGTTCAAAAATACTTTAGCTTATGATGGAATTATAGGTCTGATTTTGAAGATAGAGCAGCTTTAGCTATCTTTTGATGTTTGTGGCTTGAAGCCATATAATGTAATTTAAGGAAAAATGAAATAACAAACAACAACCAACCAAGCAAAGCAAAAACCGATATAAAATTAGGTTCAGCCTTTGCTTTTTTTGTATTGTCTACTATTGTTTTAGCGATAGTTTGACCATCAAATGGACATCACATTTTTTGAGCTAATAGACCAATAGTATTTATTTGAGAAAGATCTTTGCTGACAATGATATTTTGAATTAATCCAGAACATTCTTCAGGGGATGCATAGATAGAAGACAATTTACTGAGAGCCGTTCTGAGCATTGCTGGAGTTAGGTTTTGATCAAAAAGGACTCCTGTAGATGTTCTAAAGGTAAAGACTTTTTTCGTTTCATTTGCGCCACCATATACTTGTTTATCAGCAATACGAACAGAAAGATCTAGTTTGGTACCAAGTGGTAGCCATGTACTAGGATAGAAAGTTATAGTATCTCCACTCCAGACAAATGCACTATCGGCACCTGTATATGTTTTTCCTGCAAAAGATACACGAAGACTATCTTTGTTTACTCATTTACCAGTATCTTTGATTGAAAATACAAAGTACGAATCAATTGCTAAAGCTCCAGATTCATTAGCTGGTTTAGATAGTGTAATGGTAGGTGGTAAGCTATCTGGTTCACATTCAGAAACTTTACTAAATGATACATTTTGTTCTACAAAAATAGGTGTTTTTTCTGTTGTTTTGCTCATCACATAAGAAGGTTTGCGAATAGCAAAGAGAGATCAGGTAGTGGTTTCATTGCTTTTGAAAGCAATAGTAAATATTTTTGTAGTTGTTCAACTAATCGGAGCATCCAAAACTGTTGCTACAATTTTATCATATTCAATTTGAGTGTCTAAGATATTCTTAAATCCATCTGCAGGTTTAATGCTCAAAATCTGAACAGCCGTAGGATCGTAATTAACCAAAAGACGCAAACTAGATATATTTTCTTTTGGTGTACTTTTGAGTGATACGGAGATTTCATTGAGACATCATGCATGAAAACTATCTGCTGGAGTAAATCTAGCATCTGCGAAAATTGGATCCAAAGAAATTTGTGCAGCTAATCCAAAACTAGCAAAACCCGCTATAAAAAGTCAGATTGCAATCAGTTTTTTTGACATTAGGCTTAATAAAAAATAAATACGTACATAATTAATCTGAATCTATAGTTTACGTTTGGTTTTTCAAATCGTTTTATGATTTTTTTTGACGAATATTGATTTTTTGGGTTTTGGTAAGGCTGCGGCACAGAGTTCACAAAGATTTGAACAAAGTTCTGAAAGCATATATAGTTGATGTAAGGAAACAATATCCAGCAAAGATTGTCCATCTTTGAAACTAGTGAAATCGAGTTCTAAGTGAATTCAATATTCTTTGCCTCCTGTCCATTCTTTTCGATGTTCGGCATAAATAAAATCAAATTTTATAATGGGATCTTTTTTATAGATTAAGAAGTCTCTTTGTTTTACAAAATCCTCAATATTTAAAATAATCCCAGATGTTGTAGTATGACTAAGTACATTTCTAACGAGCTTGATAGTTTGTTCAAATGAAAAATATTGAGCTCACAATCTTTTGACAGCATATGCAGAAAATATGGTATTATTGTCGAGAAGTTCTCTCATAATTCCAAAGATTCCTCTAAATGCGCTAATCTCTACAAGATATCCGAAGATATTTTTTTTGTCTGGATTATCATGAATTTGTTTCATTAATCCTTGAATCATAGGAAGCCTTATGCCAAAAGAAGAATGGACTCCTGTAGGTATGCGTAGTTCAGAAACCGTAATTTCATGTTTTTCAGCTTTTATATGATGTTCCATATATTTTCCCAACATCAAAAATCTATAATAACTTTGAATCATTTGAATATTGTTGTTGAGTGTGGTTGTATCCATAGTGAGTGAGAAAATCTTAAGCTAAAAGCTATTTTTCAAATACTATAAATAATTCTAGATCAATTCCCAATCTAAAATCATTTGAGTATTTCTTCAATGTCTTTGAGTGCAGAAATTTGGGTGTATCGTCAGTGTTGGGTAATTCATTCCTTAGTTCTATTGATATGAATCGGTTCTATTCAAGCGGCAAATGCTCATTGCACATCAGCACGAAAACTATCTCAAATCATTATCGTTTCATTGGGAGAAATACCTGATTGTTGTTGTAATGTTTCAAAGATTTTTGTATCAGGTTTTGTGAATCATACATCAAATGATAGTGCTTTATAATCGAAAGTATCTGCTGGTATCATGTGATCCAATGGATATGCATAGAGTTTACTGAGATTAGATACCACAGCAGTCTGATATCAATTATTTTTGAGAAATTGTATGGTAGAAAAGAAATCTGGATATATTTTTAGATGCTCTAATTGTAATCAAGCATCACGATAAAAATGTTCTATTACCGAGTCAAATTGAGGCGTTTGTCTGATCTGTTTTGGTAAAATATCTTCAATAGCTTGCGGACTGGTCATCAAGAGATAGGAAAGTTGTGTAGCTATATCTTTTTCTATTCACAAAACAGAAAAAAGATTCTTGTATGGATTTGCAGTTGTTCACTTATCAATCCATGTTTCATACATATTAAATGCAACCAGTTTTGGCTTGTTCATTGAATAGTAGATGTATAAATACTAGATGTATAATTATGTTAATCGTCATCATCCTCATCTTCGATTTTTGCATCTTCAGTTTTTTTCTTAATCTTTTCAAATCCTAGTTGTCCACAGGCAGATTTTACACTTCTTCCCATAGAATCTCTAACCGTAGTTGTTACACCACCTTTTTCTAAGATTTTTTGAAAATTACGAATAGTTTCCATGTCACTTTCACCAAGTGCAATTGCAGGATTCGTGTTGTAAGGAATCAAATTTACATGAGCAAGTCTTCCGCGCAAAAGATTAATCAATTCTTTGGCTAATTCAGGTTTATCTGTTTGATCTTTGATCATAATATATTCATAAAAAATTCTATTATTTGTAGCTTTTACATACGCATCTATCACAGACATAAGTTGAAGAAGCGGATATTTTCTTGCGATTGGCATCAATTTTTCGCGAAGATGTTGGTTTGGTGCATGGAGAGAAATTGCAAGTTTTACATCAATAACATCCTCGATCATCCTCCTAATTCCAGGAATAATACCGGCAGTAGAAATTGTGATATGTCTCTTGGACAAAGAAAGTCTATCTTGTTGGAGCATAACTTGAATAGAATGTCTCACTGCTTCATAGTTGAGAAGTGGCTCACCCATACCCATAAAGACCACATTTCTGACTGCATGGAAGGTATTGTCATCTTTTTTTCCAAATTTAGCTTTGATATAACTATTTGCATACAATACTTGAGAAATAATTTCGTCTCGAGTAAGATTTCTACTAAATCCAAGTTTTCCCGTTACACAGAAAAGACAGTTTACTGGACATCCTACTTGTGAAGAGATACACAGGGTAATTCTGTTGATCTTAGGTTTATTATCTTTGACGTGTTTTGCTGGTTGTCGATGATAGATAATCACACTTTCAATAATATGTCCATCATGAGTTCTGAAGGCGATTTTGGTAGTTTGTTTATCTTCCAACATTTTGTCTACTTCCAAAGAAAGCACACGAAAATTAGACTGCAAATCTTGTTTGAGATCCTTGGATAGTGTAGTCATGTCTTCTCGTTTGGTATTTTGGGTGTTGTAGAGTTCATAAAAAATCTGTTTAACTCTAAACGGTTGGAGTTTATTTGCTTTGGCATATTCTGCTATAGCATCATCATCAAAAAGCACAGGAAGCATAGGGTATATTTCATAGAGTAAAATACGTATTCTTTGTATTCTTGGAGTATACAGTTTTCCTGCTGAAACACAAAGAAAAATATACATATATTACTTTGTTGCTATATATCTTCCTCAAAAAAGTCCAAGTCCACAAAGTTTTCGATAAATCATTAATTTATCATAGTCTAGGGCTATATTTCCTACGGGCAATCATTCCATTTTAACATCAGTATGAGAATCATAGCAATAAAAAACTCTCTTGGTATCATCATATCCCCAAACAGTCATATGATGCCAAAAAAATACCGTTCTTCTGAGACTAAATTGTGTCTTTTTGTCGTATGAGTGAGCAATAGTAATAAGCACAGGTCACTCTTTTATTTTGTTTTTGAGAAAATTTATAGCCTGTTCAGTACTTTCTTGCGTACATATTCAGAAATTAGCCTTGATAGTATGTTTCCTGAGACTTTTCATAAGGTGTGACCAAAGCGAAATTCTAATTTTTTCATGAAATCGAGAAGATGCATAGTATCATGATACATGATTCATATCTGAGTGTTTTGTTTCTATAATGGCTTTTATACTAAACAATCCACAAGATTTGTAATCACGTTGCTGTGGATAATGTTTAGGATGTTTTGGGAGGATAAAAATATCTGACATCAAAAAAATATAAGAATAAAAGCTGATTATAGTATAGTGAAAAATGTAAATCAGGCAAATTTTTAATACCTATATTTTTATCACATATTTTATATGAGATAAGTCAACTAAATGTATCTTTATCTCTTCGGCTTTTTTGTAAAAAAGAGGCTTTTTATCTATAATTAAGAAAGAATTTTATCCATTCGTTTGCTATGACACAAAAAGATCTTCTTATTCTTGTTTTGACAAAGTTAATTCCTTATTGGGATTTGGCAGAAGATTTTTTGGTATTGGCAGAAAGTAGATATATCGATGACGAACTGATTGATAAATTTTTAACGATGCTTGGTAAGTCTATTGTATCTGTCAAAAATACAAAAGATAAGGCAGCACTTCAAAGATGATTCGATGCTATTAAAAAAATACAAGAGCTAGAAGACAAAGAAAAAATGTCAGAAGAGGAATTGGATATGCTTTTACTTGATATGTAGTGTGACACAAATGATGACTATTGATCAAATAGATAAAAATCAAGATAAAGATATTTTGTTGCCAGAAATACAGGATTTTGTAAATAACAAAATACCAAATTTTCCCGCAAATGAAGAAAATATAAAATTAATTATAGCTGAGTTTACAGATAAGGATATAACAGATATAGAAAATTCATTTAAAAAAAACTTATTAACCGCTTATGAACAAATAAAAGTTAAGATAGAAAAAACGCCAGAAGATCAAAAAATAGTAGATGTAATTCAAAAATTAGGGATTGCGCCTATAGAAATTTCAGAGAATAACGAGATCAATAATGATTACCTATCGAATATTGTAGATCTTTTATGAGGAGATCAACAAAACATAAAGAATATTTTGAAAACAAATTTGAAAAATGTTTGTAAAATGAGTAATGTTGATGTAATAAATATGGATATAGATGAGAAATGAGTATATATAAAACAAACCACAGCTAAAGCAGATGGAAAGGTGTATATTCTCCAATTAAATACTACACAAAATACTCCACAAATTGTGTCAAATAAAGAATATCTTTTATATAATATTAAGTTAATTGTTTGAGATTATATATCAATGTTTGATAGAAACAATAGACAAAATGTCGTATCTCTTTCTGGAATGGAGAATAATATAAATTATCAAAAGCAAATACTAGCATGTTATAAAGATCTTTTGTCAGTTAAAAATGCATTTATCAATGGTGCTTTAGATCTTTCAAAATACCAAAAGAAATATGGGAAAGAACAGACGGATAAAGCCCTAATATATTTGTTAAATACTCTCGTGTATAAAGAAAAACTTATTAGCGGACAAGATGCTTTATATGCAAAATGGACATTGGACAGTCTCGTATTAAAGTCTATTAAAAATTCTGCCAATAAAAAATGAACCATATATGAATCTTTATATTTGGGATATATAAATTATCAAATAAAGCCATATCTTGATATCAAAACATGATATCTGAAAAAAGATTTTTTTGATAATCAGGCTAAATACTGGAATCCAAAAATTGCGGTTATTCTCTCAACAGAATATGGTAAAAAGCTTTTCGATAAATCTCAAGTATATTATCAGTCACTTATTGAACAAACAAGGATGACTGAAAATAAAAAAGTTATTGCTGATTTTGAAAAAGGATTAGCTGATTTAGAAAAACAATTACAAGGACCTAAACAAGAATACGACAGACGACGAGGGACTGATCAATTATCAGCATCATGAGATAATACCGTTGCCGTTCATAGAGAAGTTTCAAAAAAGAAATATGATGAGGCTATTGCAAAAGCTACCCTAGAGGGGAATCGTGCATTTATAAAAATGATTTTTCAATTAAATAATGTTTGATTGGATAATAAATTATCAACGTATTTTAATGCACTCAATGGAACAGAGGCAAATCATTATAAGTGACCAAAAAAATTACCAGCACCAATTGGAGGCGCTGATTTTATGCTAGATTTTAGTAAATGGGATATAAAGAAAACGCCAGATCAAAATGCTGATAATATTATAAGAGATTCATTTTTTGAGAAAACATGAGATAAATTACAACAAATGGTAGATGACATAAGAAAAGATCCTGCAAAATTCTTGGTAGATATTATTGCTATCATTGGTGGTTGACTTGCAGCCAGTCTGGTCGGGAGTACATGAGTAGGAATGGTGTGAGCATGAGCAACATTTACAGCCGTAAATGAACTTATTAAGTGAGTTTGAATAGGAACCCTAGAGGTATCTAGATGAGGAACTTTTTGAAAGGGTTTCCAAAAATGAGTAGGATATGTAGAGCAAAATGAACAAGGGGAATATAAAGCTAAAGAACGATCCACATTCCTTACAGAAAAAACATTTGAACTTGGTTCTGGTATAATTTTGATGTGACCTGTAGGTAAAATAGGTGGTATGGTAGAGCAATCTGTAGTAAAAAATATGATAGCAGAATCTACATGACTTGGAACCAAAATATTATCTAAATCAATCTGATTGATGGCTGAAGCATGAGCGTTTACATGATTTGGTACGGTATATGATCCGTTACAGAAGACCGTTATGGATCCAAATACATCATATCTTACAGAATTGAAAAAATGAATGGATCCGGTAAATATTACATCATGATTTGTTTATAATATATGATTTATTGGTGTACTAAAAGTGGGTTGAGCTCTTTCAAGTCCATTAAGTAAATCAATTATAGATAAAATTTCTAATAGACAATACGATAGTTTTAAAATGAAATTTTTAGAGAAATCAAATGAGTTTTGAATAAAAATAAAAGAGAAATGAATAACTGTCCAAGAAAATGGAGAACAGATAAGATTTACAGACAAGACAGGAAAAGAAATTGATTTTAGTCTTCCTGAAAATCAAACAACCTATAAAGATATATTGGAAATACAGAATACCATGTTGACACTTCAACAGCAAATAATTTGAGTAACCGTGAGATTAAAAACATTTAATAATATCCCTGATGTAAACACATTTAATGAATTTTGTAAGAAAAATAATTTATCATCAGAAGTATTGTCTCCTGAAATTATCCTGAAAAAAAGAATAGAGTCTTATAAGAAAAAATGAAATACCACTGAGCTTGAAAAATGGACCAAAGTAGCTGAAGAATTTGTAAACCTAAAGTCTGCTTATGACAAGCAGCTAACGTCTTTTGGTGGCGAAAAAACGATAATACAAGATGTAATTTCAGAAGAAAAAGGAAAAGAAGAAAATACAACAAAATCAGAAGCCAAAGAAGCTGGTATGATAGAACCAGAGCGTATCTTTGAAATGCCAGAGGCGGAGGTAAAGAAGATCTTTGATCTTCAAAAAGAGAGTATAGAAAAAGACTTAGCAAATATTACACCAGAGACTACTATCGAGCAAAAAAAGATCATAGCTAAGAAGGTAGAAAGATTTACAAATCAAATCAAAAATATTCTTACCTATGTAAAAGATAATTATGAATCTATAAAGACGCTTAAATGATTTGATCGTATTGATTATATTGTGAAGTTAGTAGAGGAACTATGGCTCAATAAATGAATAGAGGACCTCCTTCAAAATGGTCTTGATATGTTAAACCTAGATGACAATATGACCGTAATTGCTCTAAAAGGGGCGATAGAAGCATATAAAATAATAAGACTATATTATATAGAATTCAAAGCAATGAGATGATCAGGGGTTTTCCCAGAAACGGTAAGAGCCAATGCAGAACTTTCTCCTGAAGCGAGAATAACTAAAGCCAAAGAACTTCTCTGAAATCTGACTCCAGCTCAAGAAAAGGCTATCTTAGATGCCCACAATCAATCAGGAGAAATTTATAATCTCAATTTTTCTGAGATTAGAGTGAGAACCGAGATGCTCAAGAAAGCAGGATTTACAAGTGAGCAGGTGAGAATATTGATGGAAAATGGAATCTGCGGATCTACTATTTCAGGTAAGATAGAGCAAGTCAACAAAGACATTACCCAAAAATGAGAAAAATCGGTAGAAGAATTTATAGAGAAGCATAAAAATTCTGATTTAACCAAATATCTAGGAGATCTCAAAAAACTGTATACAGATCATTTACCAGAAGAAATAAAAATTAAATTAGAAAAATGAGAAACCCTAAATGCTAAAGATATCCAAGAACAACAAGCATATGATATTAGATTCAAAAGTGCAGTAGACTATATGTCTCCAGAAAGTACGTTGGTTCGTTTTAAAAATGCTACAGGTGAACGACAAAATACAAATATTAATGAGTATGGGAAGAGTCTAATTTCTGCAGAAATATATGATACTCCAGAGGGACAAGTGTTCTTCAATACCATAAAAGAATATATGTTTTACCAGACATTAGACAATCCATTGCAATTCTGTTCTCATGGTTTTGATCACTCTATATTGGTAGATGAATATGTAAAAAATATTTCAAATGGTACCGATGTGGTAAATAAAACTATGGAAAAATATGCTATTTCACCAGAAGCAGCGAATTTGTTATTGAGATTGACAGCAGTATTCCATGATTTTGGATATCCAGAGGTTGGTAAATTAGATAAATCTACTCATGGACCATTTGGATGAGTTTTGTTCAAAAATGAAATCGCACCAAGTTTTGAGAAGATGCTTACGAAACAATTTTGAGTAGATCAAGCGAAGATGGGAGAAATTATTCAGGATATGACAGATGCAATCTTTTTCCATTCTGCAGATAAGGTTGAACAATGATATTTAAATAAAGTTAAATTTACGAAATGAGAATTTTTGGTCTGAGAACATGTAGCTGAAGGACAGGAAAAAACAACAAAAACACAAGAAGAGGAGACATTAAAGGAGGTTGTTAAATTGATGAAATGATGAGATGATTTTACTATCTATTATAGAGCAGGAAATGAATGAGCAAAGAAAAACGCTGAATCATTTCAACAACAGTTGGTAGATCTAGGGGTAAATAAAGATCATATTAAGATTGTTGAGGACGAAGTGCAAACTAATTATGATAAGACGCATGGTCAAGATCAATATCAAGGAAGAAAATCTAAGTCCATTAATGACTTTGGTATAGAGTTTAAACCAATTGATTTGTATTCTAGTCCTTTATCATGAGTAGTTCGTCTAGCTGACAATTTCGATATGTCTCTCAATAGACTCACAGAACTCCAGAAATCCCCAGTATTTATGGATATGGTATACAATGTGGGTATGACGACATTATGAGCAAATTCATCTAGTAGTATATTTCAATCCATAGAAAAGATTGTGAAAATGCCGGATGGTCCAGAAAAAGTACAAAAGATCACAGGTCTTCATAAACAAATCAAGAACAATGGAATAGAGCTTATGGTCAATGATGGAAATACCGGTAATATCAAAGAAATCCAAACTATAAAATTAAATGATGCTGAGATATGATCCATATTCAAAGCAGATTGAAATATTGATATCAATGGATACAAATTATATCTCGTAGATCAATTAGCAAAGATTCATAATGTCACAGATGCCGCCAAACTACAAGGTATAAAAAATGTCGCTCTAGAAGAGAAAACAGGCTCATATACATTTAGACATTTTGTATGATTGACGCCTATCCAAGATGTAACGTTATTAAAGAAACCTACTAAGAGAACATGAATATATGAGACAGTCATTAAAGTGGTGGTTGATGAAAAAGTCTATAATAACTCTAAACTCTCCAACGAATCTGTCAAAGAAGAGGTTAAAGAAGAAGATGGAACATCTCATAAAATAGATATTCCGTTGTGTGACTATCATATTTGGAGACTTTATGATGCATCAGCAAGAGTTACCGTAGATAATACTTTGCTCCAAGTAGAAATATACAATCAAGAAGGCAAAAAAATATGACGAACACAACGTCAAAAAGCATCAGAAGGATTTAAAATAATATCTTTATAATATATCAATAACTCAATGGAAACCATGTCTAAATCAACAGAATTAGATCCTACTGTCCTAGAAGCATGGATTGTAGAATCTCCAGCAGGGAAAGTCTATAACGAGCTAAAAAAAATAGCCGCTGAAAAAGGAGTGGATCTTCATCCAGAAGTAGATAGTAGAGGTCATATCTGATCAAGTTTTTATTATAATGATAAATTAATATCATTTGGAACAAGAGTATGAGGAAGAGAAGTTGGTGATTATGACGCTTGAATAGCATCACATAGTGTTAGATTAGAGGATATCATTAGAGTCCCAGAATTAGCGCAAGCGATTGAAAAGACAGGTATGAAATATGATATTAGTGATATTGCTCATTTAGAATACTGTTTAGAGGGTATCTTATGATCAGCAGCAAATTTTTCTCCTGTGGATCTGATGTTGGAAATGTGACTTAATGATTTGGATAAAATAAATATTTTGTTAGATACTATCATAGCAGATCTTGAAACATATTGTGGTCAAGACTATAAAATATCTTGTAGCAATCACAATCTAAGTATCTTATTGCAACCATTAAACACACAAGCCAAAACTGATATGATCAATCATGGACCACAAATCACAAATCTTATGAACAAAATTAATGCTTATTTTGGTGATAAAACAGCACTAAAAGCCAAAATAACAGAAGCTATAACAACTCAAAAAAAAGAAAGAGATTCAATTCAAGAAGAGCAACTAAAAGAATTAGAGCTATTGAGAACTATGTTATAGATAGATTTATTTTGACCTGTTATCATGAAGGAAAATATCAACAAATACTTAGATGCTCATGTACATATATCCAAAATTGATCTCCCAGATTCAAATCTTTTTAGAGAATTAGAAAATAAAAAAAAATTAGTTTTCATTCTCCAAAATACAGATATCTGACAATCGATACTTATTAAAGCTCAAAGTCTTTCAAATAAAAATGGATATCATAATTTTGGGCATGAATTATGAGTCGCAGAATCTGCTATTCGTATAGCTCGTGCTATGTGACTGTCCAAAGATGAGATAAATTTATTAGCTTTGGTTGGATTATTTCATGATGCATGACACACAGGTGTAGCTAAGTCAGATGATGAAGAAGTTGCTTATCAAAAGACGATGGAAGTAGTTTCAGAAGAGGAACTCTCTAATCTCTGATGCACACAAGACGATGTATACAAATTGATTATAGCAACCAAATTTTCTCTTCGCGGTAAATGTGACTGAATACTAGAAAAAATTATTCAGGATGCAGATATGTGATGTATTGGATATGGACCATATTATATGTTGTATTCGACGATGTGACTCGTAGATGAAGAGTACGCTTCTATAAATAATTATCTAGAAGATGAAGCTAAGTTTTTTGCTTATTTAGCAAAGATTGATCCACAAATATACCTATCAGATTGAGCTAGACAGATATTTAGTGATCCTAGAGAAAGTTTAAAACAAATTGCTGAATGGCCACAAGAGGTTATTACCTACGCATATACTCAGAGATATCAAGATATATCATTCGAAGATTTTTCTAGAAATATTAGTGAAATTATTTATCGCTAAGGATAGATTCTCTCTTGCCTATTTCTTTCAAATCACTATATCAGAAGTAGTGATTTACTCTGAGCCTCTCCTGTATGCCCAAAGAATTCGGTCTCAAAAATACTAAAAAAAACGGATTCCCACAACTCAATATTGTGCATTGGATATTTATTTTTTGTGCAACAATAATTTTTTCACTGAGTGTCTTGTATGGGAGAATTAATCTTTTGCTCAATGCAGATAATAAGGTAGATTTGTTTAAAGAAAATCTTCAACAGATTGCTGTGTATTTTTTGCCGATAGATAAACAGTTTTCAAAGTTTTTAGTGGACTTAGATTTGCTGATAAAATCGTATATTGAGTGACAAAATATTTTGATAACACAAAATACCAGAATAGAGGAACTCTGGTCATACACTCAAAAAAATAAAAATTATCTCAAAAAAATAGGATTCACTCAATATGAGAAAGTGATCGATTTGGTATCAGATTTGCGAAAATATAAGAATTATGTGTATGATTTGTTGGGTAAAGATAAAGCATATAATTATCTTGTAATTCTTCAAAATACAAATGAAAAGAGACCAAATGGTTGATTCTTTGGATCATTCGCATTTGTGACTATGGATCAAGGGCATATCAAAAACCTAGAAATAATAGATTCTTATTATCCAGATTTCGTGGCAGAGAATACTCGTATCTTAGCACCACAATGGTCATGGTCATTTTTAGCAGATCACAAAATAGGGTATATAGCTGGGAATAAATATGGCTTCACTGATATTGATGGGAAAAATCTCAAGGATCTCTATGAAAAAATGTTCAATGAGTCCTATGATATGGCCAAGGTAAAACAAACAATGAATCCAGCTTTGTACGAAAAAGTGCTTCACCAAAATATTAAGTGAGTTATTTTTATTAGATCTGATATGATTGAGAAACTTCTCCCAGGGTTTCAGAAAAAAATTCGAGAATGGCAATTTCTCAATGCATCAGTTGATATTATTAGAGGTGAGGTTCGTGGAAACAAAAAGGAATCATATATCAAAGAGGTAAAACAATATTTTGATCAGAATAAATTTACCTTATTCAAAAATACTATCAACAATTTTGATGAAATTACGCAAAATCAATGAATTAATATTTGGATCTCAAACGCACAAACTTGATTAAATACTATTCTTCAAAACTATAATCTCAGCAATACATTTTCTTCGCAAAAAATCTATGCACGAGATACCAATGTGTCTTTTGATAAAGTAGATGCATTTGTTCACAAATCTATGGAACTCACTGATGCCGCTGGCAAGGTCGTATCTGAGGAAGATGGAGATATTCTTTCTATATCTCAATTGCCAGCTGGTGACTATACCATCAAAATTACCTATAAACTCTCAGTACCACAGGCATATGCTGAGTATATTAATAGCTTAGAAAAGAAATATAAAATAACACTGACAGATAGAGAAAAAAGTATTTTGGGACTTCAATCTATGATGTACAAAGATCCTAAACGAGGTGAAGTACGAAAGCGACGAGAATCCAAATCCACTATTTATTTCCCCCAAAATATTACCATCAATCAAGTTAAATGAGATACATTCTATCAAGAAAAATTCTTCGCTCCATTCGCAAATGGTTTATTTTACCAAATGGGAATCAATACAAATAATACAAGTAAGTCTGTAGAAATTACATTTCACAAAGAATAATCATCCGTCATCGCGAACGAAGTGTGGCGATCTAGTTTAAGATACCTCAGATAGATTGCCACGTCATTACATTCCTCGCAATGACTAAAAAAACCTACACATCTGTGCAGGTTTTTCCTATTATTTGCTCATAAACATATTTTTTCTCATTTTAACTCTCGTCCATCCAGAAAGAGGCGCAGAAACCATTTCACTTCCTCCAGATGGAGTTCTAATATATCTATATCCATCAGGATCAATTCTTAATCTTGTTTCCCAGCAATCTTTTCTTCCTCTAAGAAACCAGTGATAGTCAGATCCTTTGGGATTTGTCCATACGACGATTACACCAAGATCCTTGGCTTCTTCAAGCGTCAATTTTCTCTTTGGATAATCAAATCTTCTCATTCATTTGGTTCTATTTGATTGTTTTTGTTGTTGAACCTTTTTCTTAGCAATACCTTGTTTATTTGTTCTAGATGCCATACGGATACTACATAAAATGTAAATAAGACATAATTCATGATATATATGCTATTGGTAGTAAGTATATAAAACTTCGCCTAGATTGCAAGAATATTGTATTTGTTTTATATATCACAAAAAAATAATAAGTCAAATATTCTCTTGAATTTATGTTGCAAAAAATAATAATCAACACATTACATATCTATATAGTGGTTTTATTTTTGGATACAAGATGAAGGACCTATTGTCTATGGTACTTATATTTGTATATGCTGGTTGTATCTATCGATATACTGCATTTTTTCTGCAAAATTCACATATGTTAATCAGGACACTGTCAGAGTTTTCTCGATTGGGAGGGCTTTCTTTTGGGGTGATACTTTTGGGAATTGTATCCTTCATCGATGTTGCATTTGATACTCGACTGATTGTTGCTATCCTTGTGTGATGTTGATTATTTTTTGTATTATAGAAAACATTAATTGATAGCATTTTTATTATGATATGTCTTTTTTCCATATTGAGATGCTATCTTTGATCACGGATATGCTTCATATATATCTACTTTTCCATTCTTATTTTTATCATATGTTTGGTTATTTTGCAGTCTGTACCATTCTTTCAAGAAATCGGCTCATTTCCCAGGTTTGTTGTGCATAATCGCAATCAATTCAGCTAAGTCGTTTTTATATTTCCCTTTAGAAATCATAGATAGAGCTCCTTGTGGTATATCATTTCTTTTTACTAATTGAGCAATATTATACATTGCAAAGAGATATGCTGCTTTATGATGTTGGTCTCATTTGAGTTGATTTACGCTACCAGGAATTCTATAGTGTTCTGGGAGATAGATATTTGTTTGAGATGCTCAATTCTTTGTCTTACCATAATCAGCCAGAGCTAAATACGTAAACTGATATGGTCAAAATGATGTATAATCATCATAAATAGCAGGGAGATACTGAAGAAATTTTTCTCCTCCATGTTCAAGAATAAAAGAGAGAAATTCTTTATTAAATATTCATTCTGTTCATGGAAATAGCTCGGTCATACTATATGAGAGCAAAGATTCCTCATCTATATTTTTACAAATATGTTTAAAGAGACTTGTTTTGTTGGTATTGGATTGAAATTTATCTTTTCCAAATTTTTCCCAATTAAAATTATCTTTAACTTCATCAATAGCTTTTTCAATATGAGAAAGATAGGTGTCTATATCACTAGGATCTACAGTATTAAAATCAATTTTCTTAATCACTTCGTCATAAAATTTTTGAGCTACCACAAAATCATTTCTGTGATTATTTTTTAATTTTTTTTCATAGAGTTGGTGTATGATTTCTTCAGGATTAAAATTTATACTATCTCAGAGCGTCTCTCTTTTTCAACTGAATCACATATAGTATGAGTAGAGATCATTAATTTTTCTTCATTTAAGAGATGCCGGTGTCTCTACTTTTGCTTTGAATGTCTCTTTTTCTGTGAGTTCATGAAGAGCATATCCTCCTGCAAGGGCGAGAAGAATTGTTAGTCAGATAGCTTTTTTATTATGTTCTAGTTTAGTAAGGAATGTTTTACGTTTAGGTGAATTGATGTTGTTAGGTCTATTCATAGCAAGAGGGTAATAGAATAAATATAGAATAATTATAACATAAAAAGTAAAAAAGTCAAATATTCTGTTGTATTTGATATAAATTTAGCTATAATAACAAAACACAAAAATAAAATACGTAAAACAAAAACAAACTAGTATGAAAACAACAAAATTATTTTGCCTAATTGTGGCTTTGATTGGTCTATCATTTACCTCTTGTCACAAAAAATTACCAGATCCTGTAACAGGATTGCCAGTAACTCATCAATGGGATGCAGCCACGCTTTCAGTTGTGGATTCCATCTCAGCTGCTCAGCCCGAACAGGCAAGACAGCTGATTCGGTCGTCCAATTTAGGACAAAGAATCCTTCAATACCTGGGGATAAAAGAAGGAGCAAAAGTAGAATACTTTGTAGTCAAAGCTTCATCGAAAGATACCGTTAAGGTTCTGGATAAAAA
The DNA here is from genome assembly GCA_037130715.1 of Candidatus Absconditabacteria bacterium. Classification (GTDB taxonomy): domain Bacteria; phylum Patescibacteriota; class Gracilibacteria; order Absconditabacterales; family Absconditicoccaceae; genus UBA5124. The sequence continues at coordinate 7,475 of JBAXSM010000002.1, read as the reverse complement.
GGACAATGTACTTGATGGTTTCCTAACAAAGGATCAACTTCTTGTTCGTATCACTCCCAAAGGAGGCAAAGCAAAAATGTATTTCGTTCGTTGTATGAACGGTATGGTATCACCAATTGGTGGAGCAACCTTTCTTGGCGAAGAGATTTATCTTCTTGCTATCGGCGAAGGCCCAATGCACCATGGTGCAAATTATGCCCAAGTATGGGACATGGCTGGACGAGCACATTTGAATTTAACTGCTTATAGTACCGATAAAAAGGGACATAAGCACAGAGTTCGTAATGCACGCACTTTGGAAGATTTCAAACAACTTTCCTCGAAATATGGTTTAGTAAGGATCAACACCTTACAGCCCGGAGATCGTCTCCGCAAGAATTTCGATGAAACCTGGGACTATCTAAAATAGTTCCCAAACACCGGATGAATCCTTCCGTTGTTAAAGATTGAGAAAAAACCCTTGCCGTTTCTGGTGAGGGTTTTTTTGTACGTAGAGATTTTTTATAAAGCCTTTTTATTGTAATAGGTCTTTTTCCCATAATTATGAGAGAGGATTGGTCTTAGTTTAGATTCATAGAGATCTATTTTTCAGTTATTGTTTGTATCATAGTTACGATTAAGTTTTCAATATTCATCATGGGTTTTCTTATAGAGATACTCTGAGTCAGTAGTAAGTTTATATCGTTCTTGTAAAAATCATGATCAATAAGATGGCATATTATGCATAATAGCAATCAGCTGTGTAAGATTATTTTTATGCTCTGGTTGAGCAAGTAATTTCAATGCTTCTAAATTATTATCATGCTTTGTGAGTTGTTGAATATTATACATCGCAAACAGATATGCCGCTTTGTGATGATCATCACCTTCCAATTTGGTTATACTTCATGGAATTTGATATTGTTTCGGAAGATATGGATTCATATTAGAAGCTCATTCTTGTCTTTCAGGTGTCTCATATATTGCCAGATATGTAAATTGATACGGCCCAAAAGACGTTAAATCGTCGTAAATTGCTGGCAAATTATTGATAAATTTAGTTCCTCAATGTTTCAATAAGAAAGCAAAAAAATCTTTGTTAAACTGCCCATCTGGATTGGGGAATAGTTCTGTCATGCTGTATGCAAGAAGCGAAGTTCCATCTATATTTTCACAGATATTTTTAAATAATTGAGCTCTTGTAGAATCATTTTTGTAATAATCAGTATCAAACGATTTCCAATCAAAATGTTCTTGTACTAGACAAATATTTTGATCAATGGATTCCAAATATTCATCGAGTGTCACAGGTGTAAACTTCGTAAAATCTATTTTGCTGACTTTCCCAGTATAGAAATACTTAGGAACTTTGAGATGTTCTTTATTTGGTCTAGAAAATTTTCTGGCATACAGGGCATCTATGATTTCTTTGGGTTGAAAATACACAGAATCTCAAATGATGGTCGTGTCTCCATTACATCAGAGATAATAGGAATATAAATCATGTATCTCTTTATCTACCAATTCTTGTGGTGCCTTGGTAGTAAATCCATGATCTTGTTGTTTCTGATGTTCATAGGTATATATGCCGGCAGCCATTCACAATACGATCGCTATTGCCGAACCAACCTTGATTTTATTCTGCTTTATATGTTCTATTCCCTTTTGGAATCATGATGTTTTCTCTGATCCGATTTCGTTCATCATATATGTCCAAAATAAAAACTATACTTTCCAATCAATTTCTATCCATTCTTCTTGTTTGTGGATATGTTTTTCTTTCATATCATAAAAATCAGGATATAATTTGGAAACTCTTGTACATGTAGTATCGATTTTCACGAGTGGATCAATATATCTTCTTTTATTTTTAGAACTTACGACAAAAAGGTCTGATTCAGGTTTATCCGCATATATTTTGTATGTTCACAGATTTTTATAAAATTTTCGCATGTCTCTAATTTCAGTATCTCAAGTATTCTCGATGCATTCAATAGCTTGACTATCTGTCCAAGTATACATTTGCTCAGGAGTGAGTAGTTTTCTGTCTAGCATTTTACGAACGATCTCAGCCAAGAAATACATAGATATTGTATTTTTCGAACTAGAAAAACAATTTGAGTCGTTGTCGAGAGCGAGTAAGGCCAATTCTTTGGCAAGCAATTTATCGGTAAATCCTATCTCAGGTACTCAGTCTTCATTTGTTACTATCGTGATATTATTATAGATATTTTTTATTTGATTAAGACTAATCTTTCCCATATTAAGTCCACTACTAAGTGTATATTCAAGTCTATCAGCAGAAAGCTGTGGTCAATGATTATCTGCAATAGGGTAGAGGGTGTAATCATCAACTTCTGGGATAGAAATTCTTAATTTTTCGAGTTCCTTCATAATGATCGAATCTTCAAAAAGTAATCTAATCATATATTGTTCAGATGATTCTTGATTTTCTGCATCTCAGAGGAGAAAATCTCCGACATGAGAGAAGATAGAATGTGAGATATCATGAAACAATCCCGCTAAAGTCTGCTTCTGATCGTGGGTAAAATGTCGTATAATGAGTGCAACTCATAGACTATGAGATAAGCGCACATGCTTTCGTTTATAGTCATAAAATTTACAATAATGAGTTCCACAATTTTGATCAATATCAGCCAATCTCTTTAATAACGGGGCCTCCAAAAAAGGAAGCAAAAAATCAGGATGATCTTCGCTATATATGTGTAACAAGCTTACATAGTCTTGTGGAATGTTTGGATACATCTTATTCTATAATTGCTAAAATTTCAGCAGCAATAGTTTCTATGCTTTGATTTGCATTGATATGTTTGACTACTCAGAGTGTCTCAAAATATGCAACTACAGGACGAGTGACTTCGTTATAGAGATCAATTCTTTTTTGGATACTAGCAAGTTCTTTATCATCAGTCCTTTGATAAATATTTGAGCTTCCACAATGAGGACATGTGCTGCAATCATGAAGCTTCATGCTAAGGGTTGTGCCACAGTCTTTACACATACGTCTGTTTTGAATTCTTTCGATTGCGATATCTTCATCTAAATCGAAAACAATAGCTACAAATTCTCTCTTATATCATTTCATTCTTTCCAAAAATCATTCCATCTGAGGAATTTTTCTAGGGAATCAGTCGACCAAAAGTGGTTTATTTTTTTCTACTGCATAGAGAAAAAGATCAAAGACTTTGACCATAAATTCATCTGGAGTCAGTCCACCTTTATCAATAATCGACCCAATATAATTTCCAATAGGATTATCATTGCTTTGCAATGCTCTCAAAATTTTTCACGCTTCAAAACACACGAATTCATCAGTATACTTTTCCAAAAGAAGTCCTCCTTGAACTCATTTACCAGATCATTGGATTCCCATCAAAACAATGTCTTTCATTTTGAAATATTCAAAAACTAAAAGTTATTCTTTTACAGAGAGTGACTGAAACAATTGATGAATCAAAATACTCGCATAACTTCCTGATCCCAGGGTAAACTCAATCAATAAATCATCTTCTTGAAATCTCACTTTCCCAAGTTTTACATTTACCCAAATTGGTCTGAGAATTCCAAATATTTTAGCTTCTTTATACGGAGCAAATACTTTTTCCGTAATCTTATGTGTCGACATAAATGTACGTTGAAATAAACCAGCTTCTGTCTGTGGATCACTCAATGGTGTATTAAATCACCATACAGGAGCTACAATTTGCATATCGGCAGCAAAAGGAATTTTCGTAGATGTTTGTTTAGGTACAAAAAAGAAAACTGTTCCTCAACGACTTTTTTCTTGTAAAATCACTTCTTTGGTTTCCTTTTGGTAGATTCATGGACCTTCTTTGGTCATCAAAAGTTCTCCATCCAAAGGCTCAGTAAATCCTAATGGTAATCTCTCTTTGAGATATTGGTTAAACAATCGACTGGCATATGCTTGGAGTTTAAATTTGCGTTCAAAGGGATCTCTAATCATCTTTCCTTCGAGAAATGCTTTTCCTAGTTCTCGATTTTTCCCATTGATTCCAAATCTCTGAGTTCCATAAAAATTAGGAAATCCTGTAGAAAAGATTTTGTTTACAATAGATTCAGAGTCAGCTCTATCTTTGAGTCCCAATTTGCTAATGGCTCTCAATCTGATAAAAAATTTATTTTCTATATGATCCGTCATTTGGAGTGGTCTCGCATGCCAATTTGATTTAATAACTCTCGTAAAACGAGAAAGCATATCAATAAATACATGTTCTCCACCCATTTTGTCGAGAGCACTACTATAGATACTAATTCGTTGTCTAGTAATTGCATCTTTATCTTTGAGTCCAGCGATACCGAGTGTCATTCTTGAAATTTTGAGTCATTTACAGAGTCTATCGAGAACATCCATGGTCGTCATATTTTGTTTTTCAAAAAACACATACAAAGCATCTCCTTTTCCATCTAACAAAAAAGGCAATTGTTCTTCTACGATAAAATCAAACGATTTCTGTTTAAAGCTAAATAATTCTTTTTTTTCTTGTGGTTCGCGCATAGGAAGAAGTAAGGCAATTAAAATATTCCAATTATTGAATCTCTATGCTAATTCTTGATTTAAGTCTCGTGATGACACTATACCGTGGTGGTCTAATAGATATTTTTGCAGAAGAAATTTCTGGATAATTATACAATAACGCTTGTGCTTTTGTTTTATCTAAACCGACAATATTTGCTTTGAGATCATCTACGACACCATTGATATCTTTATCAAAATCATATCATTCCACAATACTAATCTTGGTTGGGATAATATATGCTCATTGAGTATCTGTTTTCATATTATCAAAAAATACGAGAGATTTTTTATCGATATTGATGAGTTTTCTATTGTCAGCAGCTCTTTGTGCTAGATAGCTTTCAATTTGTTTTTGAAGATCATTAATGTCTATATACATAAATGAAATTCTAGCAATGATAGATCCATTTAAATACGGAACTTTATCTCTCGCTTGGTTTGCTATAACAACAGATTGTACCTGAAGTTTGGTAGTTTGATCAAAACGAAGAACAACTGATCCAGGAAGACTAAAGTTTCTATCAACAATATTTAATTTTTGATCTTGTAGTGTTTTAAGAAGTTTTCCGCTAAGAAGAGCTATATCTTTTTCTCAAACCATTCATTGAGAGAGGAGTGTACCACCAGAAAAGTTATTTACCGCACTTGCCACAATTCTTTTGAGAAAGAAACTTTCTTTGAGATTTTTAATATACATTTTTGTATTTTTGACTATATTTCATCTTCATCAAATCAAGATTCCTTGGTTATCTTGTTCACTAGCAATTACAGGAAGTTCTACACTCGCATTAGGTGGTAATTTAAATCGATTTTTAGAGACAAATACCAAACCATCATCAGTTTCAAATCTGGTTCATTTGAGGAGCGTATAACTTTCCTTGGTAGTATTGTTGATGACTACGGTACCTTCGGATGGGTTTTGAATATGTTTAATATTATCCACACTAATGGACATAGTATATTTGTAATCGATGAATCCTGTATGAAACGGGATGCTGAGATTTTTAGTTTTTTTTGCATACTCAAAATCACCTACAGGGTAATAACGAAAATTATAAATAATATTTTCTACCTGCGTAGCGGGAGAAATCTGAACAATGGTTTTTGGAAGGATCAAAGAATACAAGGTATACAATACCAACAACAAAAATGCGACTTCAAAACCAAATACCATATAAAAAACAGAATTCTTTTTGGTATATGCTGCCAAATGGAAATTCTTTATATTAAAGAAAAAGAGGTAGACTAAATTCAAGACCTTGAGAATTTGATGTTGTTGTTCATGGATCACTGTTAATCCTACTTTTTCAAAAAAGTTTTTAGCTTTTTCTGTCTTTGTGATAAAGGCAGCATGTATATTTTTTTTGACTAAGAGATCTTTGATTTGAGTTCCCCATCGTTCATTATCAAAAAAAGCATGCTCAGGATCAATATAAATATGGATCATTTTCCCAGAAGGAGCTTTTTCGAGTGTTTTAAATATTTTGTATAAACTATGGTCTTTGAGGAAAAACAGTTTCATATACAGTAGATGGTGTTAGGATATTAGGAAGCAAGTGTTTTGTGGTTCCATTTTCTATGTAAATAGAGACACAACATAATGACAAAAAATGAGAGATGTTGTTTGATATCTAATTGAATTGATCAAGCAGAAATAACCATATATCTTGGATACTGCTGCATAATAATAACAAGATTAATAGCTACAAGAAGCCATGCAAATCAGAGAATTCCTAGGCCTCTATATTTTCTAATTTCCCCTTTGATATGGATATATAATGCCACAAATAATGAACCAAGTGATAAGTATAGTCCGATAGGATGAACAGCATCAAATTTATTTCGTTGGCTTTCTGAATGTAATGATTTCATTCCCAAGAATGAACTTGTACTTGCTCCAATGAAATTATCTCCCAAAAGGAGAAAAACTCCAAAAGGAATAAGAGACAAAGAAAACGCAAAGAAGAAAATATCGATCCAAATCTTTTTATTTTCTATTGTTTTGATTTTCTTAAAAAACAAGAACAAAGCAATGACAATTCCAGATAAGACACCGGCAAAATTAAACTTATATTGATAAGGCGCTATGATATACAAGACGTCAGTCCAAGAAACAGGCAAAAAATGCTGCGATGAAAGGACAAATTGAACATAGGATCCCAAAAAATAAGCTAGGGAAATCAAGACAGGCAACCAATAAAAGAATTTCCAAAAACTTTGTAAATATCTTCTACTGAGATACCAAACAATAGTAATAAAGGTTAACAAAGAAACCACAATACCAATACCGGTCATATATAGTTTGACCCCCCGGATAGTAATATACGGATACATGTGTTAAAAAATGAGGATAAAAAATTATCTCAAGAACTCTATAATCTTTGTTTCTCTAATTCCAGTGATTCTAATGACACCAGGATAATCTAATTGACTATCTATTTTTTCTCCAATAGCTTTCAAGAGTTGTTCTAATTCAAGATCAGAGATTTGTTTTGGATTTACATATACCATAATTTCTCTTCCAGCTTGCATAATATGTACCTTGTCGATACCAGGTATTTCGTGAATTAATTTTTCAAGTTCAGTCATCTTTTCGATGAAGAGTTCTTTTGTGTTGAATCTAGCTCCAGGTCTAGATGCAGAAATTGCATCCGCAGCAGTTACCACCCAAGCGATTGGGTCTGTGATAGGTACATCATAGTGATGTGCTTCAGCTGCATTAATAATTGCAGGATCCATACCAAATTTTCTCAATACATCCGCTCCGATAACTGCATGAGATTCACCTGTTTGAGCGATAATCTTACCAATATCATGAAGTAATCCAGCTTTTTTAGCTAAGTTTGCATCCAATCCCAATTCACTAGCAATAGCTTCAGAAATCTTAGCAACTTCAATACTGTGTTGCCACAAGTTTTGACCATAACTATATCTGAGA
>JBAXSM010000019.1:0-19532 GCA_037130715.1 Candidatus Absconditabacteria bacterium | reverse complement strand
ACAGCTACCACTGCAAGTATACCAAATAAAATTTTAGAAATTGTTTTTTTCATGGGAATAAAATGGGAAGATATAAAGTTTTTGTTTTTGAATATTGAACTATATCAAGTATATCCGCTTTTTTTAAAAGTAATAATTTTTATGATTTTTGTATTGTTTTTAGATTGACAAATATATTTAATATGATATAATATATTCTTTAAGCGCAAAAAACTATTATTAAAAAAATCCCCTTCGTAATAATGGGGATTTTAGTTACTATCTATTGATATTTATATATCAAACATCTTTTTTAAATCTTCATCTCTGATGAGGGATGGAGATCGCATAGGGTCGAAGGTGATCTCTAGAGTGACTGTGTATTCTGGTGCGATCTCCGCTAGACTATTACGAATCATGTCTTGGAGCATTTCCGCCATTGGACAGGCAGCTGTAGTAAATGTCATCAAAATGTGGATGATATGATCAGCTTCTTGTATGTCTACTTTATAAATAAGTCCTAGCGTATAAATATCAACCATAGGAAATTCTGGGTCATATACGGTTTGGAGTTTTTCTATTATATTATTTTCATGTATCATGGTGTGGTGCTATTTCAGAACATAAAGTAATTTCGAGCCAAATGAAAAGTCCCAAAAAAAGCGCTCCGATGAATTTATTTCGTCGTCCCAATAAAATGAGAAGATAGTTTATAATAATATAAATTCCAAAAATCAGGGAGAGTTTGTAACTTTCTTTGACTATAGTGAGATGATCTAAATGCTTGCGATATGCCTTTTGTATAAGCAAAAAGAGAAAAAAACTTGCTCATCGAGCAGCGATAAATATTCCCAAAAAACTTAGACCAATAGCGATAGCTGGGTCTTCATATACATTTATGCTGGTATATGTTATCATGAGAATCACCAATCCAAGTGTACACTTTATAGCGGAAAGGAGTTGATAAATATTTGAACTATTGATTGAGAATGGAAACATAGAGTGCAATAAGACAATAAATACCTCTTTTTATATTATCCCTCGATATTGATTTCACTTTCTTCGGCTTTTTCTGATTCTTCTGGTGAAAGTTCTTCGCGTTCATCTACAGAACTTAAATAGAATGCATTATTTCCCATTTCATAAGATTTATAGTAGATTTTCTCTCGGATACTTGCTCCGAGTGGTATCAATGTATATCCAAGAATTGTAGGCAAAAGCATAAGGAGATATGTTTGTTTTTCTGCTCAGTCGAGGAGTGATTGTTTGTAGATAACACAGTATGTCACGATTGCTAATGCGAATCCTATAGTATTTCCAATCAATGAAGATCCTGAGTAATTTGGGTTAGCTGAGAACTCGGTCTGACATGCAGAAATAAATATAGAGAATACAATATGAAATCATAAAACAATAAATAAAATCTGAACCTGACTACTAAAAATAAGGTAGATTGGAGCAAAAATAAAGAACAACAATCCGTTTGTTAATAGTAATAGTCCATATATTTTGGATCCATTGATATATTTTCTACTGAAAAATAGGTTATAGATACCAGCCACTGCTAGATTTCCTATAAACGTACTAATAAATCCTATAAAAAGCAAGATTATTGAAAGGATAGGATTGCTTGTAGTTCCTGCTGTTCCTGCTCCTGACATAGCGCTAGAAAACATTCCTCCTACAAATGTCGTAATCATAAACAATACGGCAGTAATAATACCACCAATACCTAAACCTAGTCCTATTTTTCCTATGATTTGTCGTCCAGAAATATCGCTTGGTTCATTATTGAGTTTGTTGTTTATATTTCCTGTTTCTGAAAATACATCAGGTGTATTTTGTATCATTGGTTGTATTCCAGGAACTGATCAAATTGGTGCGAAATCTTCGATACCCATGGTGAGAGAGATAGAGAGTAAATTGGTATTATTTTTCACAAGTTATATTGCTGAGTCATTTTTGTATTCCACTTACTTCTGATTCATCTTCTGTAAGGTGAGAAACAATATATCCTTTGTGTTGGTATACAAAATAGAGTTGAGTGATATATCTCATTTTCCCGCTTTGTTTAACTTCTATTGCACTCATACTTGCTGGGATTTCTTCATCTCCACAAGAGAGTTTTACGTTTGTGGTATCTTTAATTTCACCTCTGTCTGCTATTCCAGCTCTGAGTGTTTTGAGATTATCGTTTGCAAAAGAAATATTGTCTCCAGAAAGGACCGCTTCGTTAGCTATAATAATAGAGGCTTGAAAACCAGATTCTGCTGTGGTATATACCTTTTGAATTTTGGCATTATCGCTAGTAAGTTTAGTTTGTGTGTAGAGATATGGACTTTTGATTGTTGTAGAAAATGTATCAAAAGATAGTGTTGATGATTGTGTTTTTGTACACGCTGCAAGCAAAAATGTTGTTGCAATTAGTATTCCAATGTTTCTTTTGTTCATTTTTTTAGAGTATAATATAAATAACCCCCAAAAGGATTCCTATTCCAGTACCTATCAAAAAGAATTTTGTATAAATCTTTGTAGTTTGTGTTTTGTCTTCTTCATAGCCTATTTGAATTTGAGCTAGTATATATCCCAACATAATTCCTGAAAAAATCATATATCCTGGCATCAAAATATCTTTGACGACACCAAGAGCTTGCGTTCCTATAATATTGGCACCTCTCAAAAAAAACAGTCCCACAACCATGGTCAAAAAAAAGAAAATTCATTTACATAACTCCATTAAAAATACCATTATTTTCACATTATTGAATAAATATTACTTTTTCTTAGTCATTTCATTGAGTACTGATTCCAAGAGTTGTATATCTTTTTCATTGAGTTCTTTTTTGTTTCCTGTTTCATTTACAAGCTCACTTTTCCTTTTATCAATCAATGATTTTATTTCACCAGTACTACTTCCTCCTGTTAGTGTACTTGTAGTTATTGTTCCTGTGGTTTCGATAGTAGTTCATGTAGTAGCATCTATATTTGTTCCGCTTGCTTCTTGTACAGTTGGTACTTCAATTGCTGGATTGTTACTAGTAGATCCACATCCGCTTAAAAAACCACCACTTGCAAGTAATGCTGTCACAATGAGTAATTTGTTCATAGAATGAGAAGAAAAAATAAAGATTTTATGTAGAATATAGTTTTTGTGCTAAAAATCAAATGTTTTACGTTTAGTCCTTTTTTAGTGAAATCTTGGTTCTGACCTCATAATCTATATCGCCTGCTGAGTATATTACGATAATCTCATCTTTTGGTGTAGTTGAAATTACTGTTTCTATATCAGATCGTTGATCAGTATATGTTCCACCACAAGCTTTAGCAAAAACGTTTCCTAATTCTTCTATATTATGAATATTATTTCCCCTGCGACTAAAATCGAAATCACTGAGATTTTCTCTGGCTGCATAAATATCGTAAATAATTACTTTGTCGTATCCTTTGAAACTAGCCACAAAATCATCTCGTCCTGTAAACATTCTGGTGATTTGATGAGGTTGGAAAATAACGGTCAATTTTGTCTCAGGGAATTTGCTTTTGAGTGCTTCAAAACCAAATCCAATCGATGATGCCATATGTCCATAATCAGAAAAAAGTCTGGTTCAATTGTTTGTTTTGCCTAAATATTCGAGTCTACGTCGGAGTCATGTAAAGTCTTTTGAATGTTGGATAGTGAATTTTGGCTGTATTTTGGAGATTAATTTGTCACAAAGCGATGCGTTTTTGTTTACATGGGGACCAAAAATATGTTCAAAATGGTGAGATTCTTCCTGGATTTCTTCTATTTTATCTGCGTATGGCAAGAACTCTGGAAATCTTTCAAGAAATCCATTGAGCACGATAGCTTTGTGTCTGAGTTTTGTGAGTAATTCTGTAAAAGCGCTCTTGTAATCATCGAAATCTTTGTAATAATCTGCATGATCAAATTCCATACTTGTGATGGCTGCATAATCTAAATCAAGATTCAGAAAATGGCGTTTATATTCACATGCCTCGACAATAAAGACAAGCTCTTTCATTTTCCCATCGATATTTGCCTTAGGTTTCCCTGTGAAAATATGGTCAAAAATTCCTTTAATTTCTGCTTTGTGGTCTGGATTTATGAGATAGCTTTGATTATTGAAATCTGGGACCAAAGCACCCAAAATACCCAGTCCAAATTGTGGTATATCTTGAGCTGCGTAGATTGCGAGAGCGGTGGTTGAACTTTTCCCATTTGTCCCTGTGATCCCTATAGTGGTGAAATATTTAGAAATTTCTCCTAGAAATTGAAAATAATTCATACTAAGCATCATGAGTTGGTGTTTTGTAATCAATTTTCTAGCTTCTAGTACTTCGACACTATTCGCCACCGCTTCAGAATAAATTACAGCATCTTTGATAGTGATTTCATATTTTCCGTGTCCTATGATTACTTTGATTCCTTTTTTTTTGAGATTATCTGTGAGTTGGCTTTGATTTGCATCGATACAAATCAGATTAGTGTATCACAGATCATGCAAGATGCCTGCGACACCTGACATTCCTGTACCACCACCTCACACAAGAACTATATTTCACATACTATTCAATTTTGAGATAAAAATTTGTACAATAGCTTACTATTATTTATTGTTTGAAATTAGTGATAACAGAACATAATTCTATTTTACCTACGATATTTCCAATATAATCCACAATTACACAAAAACGATATTCTTTGGCAGTACTGTCTTTGCAGCTACTTCCCAAATCTGTACTTGTTTTACAATCCATAAAATCTCCTCAGTTTGTAGCAGTAGCTTTTTCATATAAGCCAATTCCACGAACCCTTCTAAAAAATTTTCCTTCTACGCTAATCGGCATACTTCCCGGACATGCCTGCCAGCTTCCTGTTGTTTGACACAAAGCATATTGAAGATTTCCTGTTGATGATCCTTGATTTATATCAAAGTCCATCAGAGGTCCTGTTCCATAGAAATACTGTTGCCCACCACTTGTTTGAGGTAAGAGAATATATGATCCAGAGCTAAATCGATTATCTACATCTTTTATTGGATTTGTTCTTAATCGAGTTTCTTCCTTTCTTCCTGCATTTTTTCTTCGATTACTGTCTCTAATATTTATCATTTGCTCAACACCTTCTCTAGCTAGATTGATAGCAATAATTTTTTCTCTAGATTTTTGAAGATATTTGTTTCCGCTATTTAGTCCTGTCACAACAGTTACGATACCTATTGAAACTATTACAACAATTAATACAACTTCCATTAAAGTAAATCATTTTTTTGTCTGATGCATTATTTTCTTCTTGTAATTTAAGGTAAAATAATCAATAGTAGCATATATATTATTCTTGTCGTTGCAATCTTTTCCTTTATTTATTTTTCTACCAAAGATGACGGATTTGGTTTTACTCTACATCTGTTTTGGTGTTTTTGCTCTTTTGGTTATATTCTGTTTTGCAATGGGTATAGAAAAAATGATTAAATTATTATTGGGAAATTATTTGTTGATGCTTTTGGCTTTTTCTGCTAATCAGTCTTTAGTTTTGCTGAGTAATTTTTTGCAAAAAACACCTACGCTTGTTTTTGCTGGTTTCTCGTATGCCAATATTTCCCAATTTATATCCAATGGTAAAATGACCTTTGTTTTTATTCTTTATGCACTTTTTGCTGCTTTAATATATTATAAATCCAAAATACGTATAGTTTTACCAATGGATGATATTGTTCAAAAAATTCTATATATTGTGTTGGTTCCTTTCACTGCTGTTTGAATTATTTTTGCTTTGCTTATTGTCTTTTTTGGGATCACTATTTTTGATCCTGTAGCATTAAGCCAACTTTTGGTTTGATTACCACAAAATCCGATTCTTTTTGCTATTGTTTCTTGGTTTCCATTTTGGTTATTCCTTCACGCTTTGTTTACCATTCTGATAACATCTGAAGTTAAAATACAGATTAGAACCGGTGAATAAAATAAAGTTGACATTTTATATAAATTCATTATATATTTTCTCGTAAAATAAAAATAATAACAATATAAAAAATTTATGCTTATGAATGCAAATGTTATCTTGATTGGTTCTTGTTTAGGGTTTTTAGATTATTTTAAAAACACCAGAACTATTGTTTCTCAAAAACTACTTGATTCTTTTTCTCTGCAAAACTTTCTTCTTGGATCTTTAAGCTCTGGTGTTTTGACTCCAAATACAACTCTTGTATTTGACGTGCACAATCAAAAAGACTCTGAAATAAAGTCTTTTCTTGAAAACATTATACCAATCGCTACTGATTCATTTCAAAATGGTTGGAACGCCTTTTCAAAAAGAATCGTTGTTTTGCTTCCCAAGACATCACAATTAAATCCTGTTTTAAATTCCTTTGGAATTAATGGATTTGATCGTAAAATTGATGTCATAGATTATTTTGAGATGCGAGATCTTTAAATAACAACATGATTTATAAAAAACGAACTTTGGTTTCCCTCAGTTCGTTTTTTTGTTAAAATTAAGTTACTACATTCTCTCGATATATTCCATTCCTATCGTTTCCATTCATTTTTTGAGTGTTTCTATGGTTTTTTGTAACAAGAGGATTCTTGCTGTTTTGGTAGGTTCTTCCGAAGAACGAATTTTTACATTTGCATAGTAGCTATTTGCTAATCTGCTTATATCCAAGAGATATCTACAGATAAGATGTGGTGCATGAGTGTCCTTTGCTTCTATAATTGTTGCATCTCGTTCTGATATCTTTTTGAGAAGATCAAACTCTTCTGGTGTAGTCAAAAGTTCTCCTAATTCTTGAGCAGATTTATGTTCTATAGCTTCTTCTACACCATCAATTACACTTTGTAGTCTAGCTCCTGTATAAAGAATATATGCTCATGTTTCTCACTGCATATCTAAAACTTCATTGATATCGAAGACAATATCTTTGGAAATATCACTTTTGATTAGGAAGAATCTTAGTGATCCTACAGCAATTTTTTCTGATACTTCATCGAGTCGTTCTGCATCTTTTTCGGCATTTCTTTCTTTGGTTTCTCGATATGCTTTTTCATGAAGGATTTGTAGCATTTCGTCGATGGTAACTGTTCGTCCTTTTCTACTCGCAAAAGGCAATCTTTTTTCTGCTTTTTCTTCTTCTGTAAGTGTATATCCAAAGTTAAGAAGTGTGGCTGGAGTAAGGTAAACAACACCATATCCTAGTGGTACATATTCTTTGTTTTTGTTCAAATATCCAAGTAATTTGAGTGAGGATTTAACTACTTCTTGTGGTGGTAATTGTCTATTGTCTATAACAGTCACAGCGATATTATAGTTACCAAATTTTTCTTTGTGTTCACCATTTACTGTGGTTGTGCTGTAAATAATGTTTCCACTAGGTTCATGAGCAAATGTTTTGTAGAAAAAATCTTTGGTAAGGTACCCAAGTTTCCACATTGCGAAGGCAATATCTTTGGCAACATATGTTGCAACTCCATCAGATTTGATGAGGATTTGGTATTGTTTTTCTGCGTTTTCGTATTCAGGGAGACTAGAGAGATCGATAATTCGACATCCAGCCGCTTCTCCTTCATCTGTGTATTTTACAAATCATTTATCTTTGAGAAGATCAATCGCTTCAGCGAAAAATTTCATATGAAGAATATCTGTTTCCCAGTTGATAATGTCAAAAGATGCACCCATTCTCCAACATGTTTTGATTTGTTCTGTTGCACATTGTTTGGTATATTCTTGGTGAATACTGTAGATATCTGGATCATGTCATTCTTCAATTTTGAGAAGAGTTTCAGAAAGAAGTTTTTTGAATTCTGGATCTTCATCTTTGGCTCTCATTTGTGTATATATTTCACCACAGTAGTGATCAAATTTTTTGTCACTCGTGATAGGTAATCCATAGTGAAGATGCCCTACAATATTATATCCAACATTCACACCACTATCATCTCCATAATTAGATGTGTGTGTCTCATATCCAAGTTGAGAATAAATTCTCTTCATAGTATCTCCAATACAAATATTTCTGGCTTGTCCAATATGAAGTGGTTTATTTGGGTTTGCACTCATATATTCGATAAGCACCTTAGTATTTTGGTTGTCGTGTGTTCCAGGGAGATTCTCTTCGTTTTCGAAGACATCTGTGATGAATTGTTGTGTATTTATGTGAGCGTTTAAGTATGGTCCAATAACTTCAAACCTTGAAAAAAATGGTGATTTTAGTTGGTTTTTGAGATCCTCTGCGATCATAGCAGGAGATTTTTTCAATACTTTAGAAAGTTGAAAACAGGGAAATGCTAAATCTCCAGGAATATTGTCTGGTGAAATTTCTATAATATCCAAAATTTCTTCCACCGGAATTCCTATTTTTTCTTGTAAAATATTCGCAAAATGGCTTTTGTATGCTTCAATCATCTTTTTCTTCGTAAAGTAAAATGCGTAGTGTAGTATACAAAAACACTAGTCATTATCAAGATTAGTTTTTATAGGTATATTTTCAAAAAAATTATGTAATTCTCATTTCCCCTGGCCATATACTGTGATGCTCTTTTTCTATTTTGTATGTGATTGGTTTATCTAATCTTGTTTTCTCTACCAAATCAGAAAACGCTTGTATTAATTCTTTTTGTGTTTCATTGATTGTCTTTTCATATACTTCCAAATATTCTTTAACAATAGGTTGTATTTCTCCTTTTCATATATGTCTTAAATGATGCTGTAAATCCCAAATAATATTACCACTATGTATTCTTATATTGTTTTTATCTTCAAAAAATCCTGGAATTTCTTTTTCATAAAAATGATATGTTTCGTTTAATCAATCTAGCGTTAGTAATACCTCTTTAATGTTTTCTGTGATTTCTTCTCTTTTTGTATCCACTTTCTTTTTTAAAATTATATCTGCAACTTTTTCTACAGGATATAATTCTTTATCTATTGTTGTGTTATTCTCCATCTATATAACCAATAAAAAATAAACATTATGATGTTTTTGTGTTATTTATTTGTTGTAAAAAGTCAATATGATATTTTTTACCAGATTCAAGCTCGTGGTTTTAAATTTTTCTTTTAATGGAGGCGCTTCGCCCTCCACCCGACCATACTTTTTCTCATTGCAGAAAAAGTATCCCAAGCTTTGCTTAGGACAAGGGCAAAAAGGCTAGAGAAAATAAATTCGCGTGTTTATTTTCTCATAGTTTGCTTAGTCAACGTATGTCTTCCAGCTGTATTTGGACACGTATGTATTGCCATATTATTAAATTTTTTGTTAATTGTCTGTTGTTTTGTGCTTTTTTTCAATGTCTCCTGATAAGAGGAAAGGGGCCCACTTGTGGGATAGGGGTTTGTTACTGAGATTACTGTTTTTTTATTCTATCTCTATTTTTCCTTGTCTCTGAGTTTTGATTTTAGACTGAGATTTTTTGTCTGTTTGTCTTTTTATAATTTGAGATTTTGGGATTTTTGTTTCTATTCTGGCTTTATCTGGAGTTAAAACGTCGTTTATGATTTCCAAAAAACGTTTAATAACAGCTTCTTTGTTTGCCTTTTGTGTCCTAGATTCTTGGTTTGAAATGAGCATGATTTTCCCATCTTGATTTACATATTGTCTATATTTTGTTCTTAGTTTCAGTTTTTGTCTGGTGTTTAATAATTGAGAATTTTCTATATCAAAAAATCATTGAGCTTTAGTCTCTCTCTTGTTTACATTTTGTCCACCATTTCATTGGCTTGTGCTAAATTGAAATGTGATTTCTTTGATAAGGTTTTCTGGTTTCATTATTTTCCTAGAAATTGTAAAAATCTAGTTTTTGATCATGCTTGTTGTGCTTGATCTACTATATTTTGTGTTCATTCTGTACTTTTGTTTTCATATGTTTTCGTTTCTTTTTCTGTCCATCCTAGTATTTTTTTGTATGTTTTTTCATTTTCTAGATAGGGGAGATAGTGTATTGGTCGGATTTGGCTTGCCAATAGTAGTATATTGTGAGATATTGCGCGAACGGATTGATTTTCCATCAAAGGACCTCAAGCTTTATTTAACGTATAGGCTCTTTGTTTTTCGTTGTATTGGTTCCATAATCATTGAGCAGCAAAGTCTGTTGGTTTTTTGAGTTCGGCTTTGTTTATTACGACTTGATTTCCTTGTCATGTGATATATTCCATTTCCCCGGATATTTTTTCTATTATTTGTTGATTTCAAGAGTTTTCTAAAGAGAAGGAACTATTTGGATATACTACAATCGTAGTTTGATTTGGAAATTGGATGCTCATTGTGGCTTCACTTTCAAGATTCTTATTATTAAAACTTATTATACTTATAGGCGCTTCTTTGATCATAATTTCTTTGTCTGATTCAAATATTTCTTGTTGCTTTGTAAAGCCTTGTTGTTTTACCAAAATAACGCTTGTTTCTTGGGGACTATTTACTATAATATGACGGCTTTGCGTGGCTATAAAATCTTCGTTGTTTGGATTGTTTGAAAATAGTGGTAAATATCCTAACCCTATAAGAAATATAAGTCCTATAAGACCTATAATCGTTCATGCATATTTAATCAGCTTCTTTTGTGTTGCTGATTTAACAAACATTCGTCAAAAACACAGGGTTATTCCTATTTGTATATAATCGAGATTACTTGTTGTCCACAATATCCCTCCAGCAATTCAAAAAAGTGTAATTGTACTTAGAATTTTTTTTGTCTTTGTTGTCATACTCTATATATAGTCATAAAATATTATTTTCGTAGTATATAGAAAAAAAATCTAATATCAATTTTGAATTTTGTAAACATAAAAATAAAACATGTCGCATCTTACCTAATAAAACAAAAAACCATTTTTTCTGAAAAATTACTTGATTTTGGTTTGTTTTTTTGTATATATTGTACTCAGCGTATTTTTCATGATACGCGGATATGATGTAATTGGTGTAGCATAGCAGACTTCAGCTCTGTTTGCACGGGTTCGAGTCCCGTTATCCGCTATGTACTTGTGCTGATTATCTGTTGTTCTTTTACATATATGTCCATTTATTATGTTCAAACAGATTGTTGTTTGATTAATTACTGCTTGAATTTGATGAGCAATTAGTTACTTTTCACAGTCTATTGCAGAAGCATTTTGACGCGTTGATCGATTTGAGCGCACATTTTCTTCCACAAGAAGTGGTTATGCCATTGTTTGATTTGTTGCTATTATTATTTGATTCCTTATTTTGTTTGGAGTGTTTCCATTGTGAACTCCAGTTAGTCCATAATTGTCTATATGGGGAGATGGCAGAGCGGCCAATTGCATCAGACTGTAAATCTGACGACTCACGTCTACGTAGGTTCGAATCCTACTCTCCCCAAATTCTTATTCCCATTTCATGGGCCCTTAGCTCATTTGGCTATCCTCTAAAGAGGACAAGGAGCGCTTGTTTAGGTAAAAAGAGATGTTTACCTCTAGCATATAGTAATCTCACAAAACACAATGCCCATATATGGGCCCTTAGCTCATTTGGCTAGAGCGCCTGCTTTGCACGCAGGAGGTGATCGGTTCGACTCCGATAGGGTCCAAATCTATATCCATTATAATTACAAAAACCCGCAATCCTTTTGCTGGGTTATCTTGTGTTATATGCTCCCGTAGTTCAATGGATAGAACAGCAGCCTTCTAAGCTGTGGATCTAAGTTCGATTCTTAGCGGGGGTAATTATATTCTTGTGTAATAGTTTATAGTTAGTGTTTTGTATCCTTGGTATATGTCATTAACTATAAATTATTACTTAGTATTCTTCTTTGCGGAAGTTCGCGAAAATCTTAGCTGCTCTCGTAGTCTAGTGGTCTAGGACGTCACCCTCTCACGGTGAAGATCGCGGGTTCGAACCCCGCCGGGAGTGAATCTTTTCTTTTGCTTATCCATTTTTGGATTACATATATACATTTATTCTATTATCTATTAATGCCCCAACCAACACGTTCCCCTTCAAAACCTCAATGATCAGCACGCCCAACAACACCATTTAGGCCAGCATCTGCTACGCCTAGACCGGTTCGTATGGTTTCAGCGCAAGATCGTAGAGCTCCGATGGTTTTTGTTAATGAAAATATTAAAGCTCCTAATATTATAGTCATTGACGAAGAGGGTACAAACTTGTGAACATTTCCTAGAAGAAAGGCCTTAGAAATTGCTGAAGAGCAAGGTAAGGATCTTGTTCAAATGAAATATGATCAAGAAACAATGACGTCTACGGTTAAGCTTCTAGATTATGGAAAGTATATGTATCTTAAAGGAAAAGAAGATAAAGAAAAAAAGAAGAGTCAAAAAGCAAATGCTCTTAAAGAGATTAAAATTAACTATGCTATATGAGAAAATGACTTACAGCTTAAAATTAAAAAAGCGAAAGAAATGCTCCAAGATGGCTATAATGTTAAATTCTTCATTAAATTAAAATGAAGAGAAAAAATATATGCTGGTAAG
Organism: Candidatus Absconditabacteria bacterium; assembly: GCA_037130715.1. GTDB lineage: Bacteria > Patescibacteriota > Gracilibacteria > Absconditabacterales > Absconditicoccaceae > UBA5124. The sequence goes on along the minus strand of JBAXSM010000019.1, from coordinate 7,105 downwards.
GCTGTTGAAAAATTGGCTTTTGTTAAATTGACCTTGGCTGATGTGGGTAGACCTCAATTTGAATATCCTAAACAAGAAGTGCAATGATATAGTATGATTTTATTTAATAAATAATGGAATAAATGGCATGATTGGCTAAGTTAAAAACCCATTCAGGGGCAGCAAAAAGATTTAAGATTACTAAGAATAAGAAGATCTCCTTCAAAAAGGCTTGTAACAATCACTTGTTGACTAACAAATGAAAAAATAACAAGAAGAGCGTTTATGGAAAAGAACTTCATGTATCTTATGTAAAAAAGGTTAAAGCTTTATTCCCTTATAATTAATCCCCTATGACAAGAGTAAAAAATGGAATGCAGAGACATAGAAGACATAAGAAATTCATTAAACTCGCAAAAGGGTTTAGACTTGGAAGAAAAAATGTCTACAAACAAGTAAGATTGGCATTGGTTAAACAAGGTCAACATGCATACAAGAGTAGAAAAGAAAAAAAGAGAGAATTCAGAAGATTGTGGATTGAAAGATTGTCTGCGGTTATTAGAGAAAAAGGAAATAGCTATTCTCGTTTTGTTGGAGCTATGTCTGCTAAGAATATTCAGTTAGATAGAAAAGTCTTATCGAATATTGCTGTAGCTTTCCCTACTGTGTTTGACAAAATCTATGCAGAAGTTATAAAATAACTTATCATATAGTCTATCTAGTACATTCCTAATGCCGGGATGGCGGAATTGGTAGACGCACAGGACTTAAAATCCTGCGACAGAAATGTCGTACCGGTTCGATTCCGGTTCCCGGCAATTTGTATCAATTTTATTCTTTACATTGCAAATATGTGATTTACTATCCGAAGATCAGGAGACTTAAATACGAACGAAAGAATGATTTCTTTCTACAAAAAAGAACTATGGGCTTCTCATATCTTAGATAAAGCAAAGAAACAAAAACACTATGGAACAAAGTGGTATAGAAAAACTGTTTCTTATGACTTCCCTAGTGCAAGAAGATACAAGAGAATAAAGGCTATCGTTTCTTCTGCATATAGAACAAACAAGAAGAAGTACAATACTTTGGCTCAACTTGGAAAAATTGTCTAATTCTAAAACTATATTATTTTAAATTATAAAATTGTTTCTAATGTATGCAGTTATCAGTCTGAAAGGACATCAATATATTGTTGCTGAAGGAGATCAAATTGTTGTAGATTCTTTGGGAATCGAAACTGGAGAAATTACAGTAAAAGAAGTTTTGTCTGTATTTGATGCTGAAGCTAAACATGTAGTTGTTTGAAAACCTTTTATTAAAGATGCCTCTGTTGTATGTGACGTAGTTGCTGCTCAACAAGGAGATAAACTTAGAGTTGTTAAGTTTAGAAGAAAAAATAGGTATGAAAGAACTATTGGTTTCAGAGCTCAACAAACAGTTTTAAACATTAAAAAAATTACAGCTTAATGGCAAAAGAAAACGTTCTCGAACGAGATGGTGAAATCTTGGAAGCGTTACCAGCAGGTTTTTTTAAGGTCAAACTTAAGGATATTGATACAATTATTCGTTGTAAAAAATCCTGAAAGATGAATCAAGCTCATATTTCCATAATTCCTGGAGATTGGGTAAAGGTTGAAGTGAATCAGTATGATATGGCACAATGACGTATTGTATTTAGATATAATGATTACCGCGGTTAATTGTTTATTTGTTTATCTTCTATTTCCATGAAAGTTAAAACTTCATTAAAAACAAGGTGTATGTATTGTAAGATTATCAAAAGATATGGAAGACTTTACGTAACTTGCAAAAAAAATCCTAGGCATAAAGCTAGACAAGGATAATTTTATATTATTGATCAATCATAATTATGTTTAGATTAATGTGACATGTTTTGGAAGAAAATAAGTCAATCTGGATAGCATTGACTGCTATTTATGGAATTGGTAGAAATAAATCAAAAAAGATTTTGGAATCTTTAGAGATTGGGTATATGACAAAAGTTAAGGATGTTAGTGAAGACGAGCAAAAAAAATTAAGTGATGAACTTAAGAAATTTGTTTTGGAAAACGATTTGAAAAGAGAAATCGCTCATGCTATCAAGAGACTTAAAGAAATTAAGTGTTATAGAGGAATGAGACATAATGTTGGATTGCCTGTTAGAGGTCAATGTACAAGAAAAAATGCAAGAACAGCGAAGAAACTTTTGGGAAGAGCAAAAGTAAGACCAGTTTTGAAAAAATAATAATTTTATTTAGCTATCACATCGTATTATGGCAGCAAAAGAAAAGACTTCTTCAAAAAAGAAGAAAGATATTAAAATCGTTTCTGGGATTTTGAAAGTTACTACTACAGAAAACAACACTTTGATCATCTTGATTGATGAACAAGGAAATAAAATTGTTGGTTGAGGAACTGGGCTTCTTGGTTACAAATGAGCTAAGAAAAACACTCCTTATGCTGCAGAAGTTCTTACAAAGCATCTTTTGAAAGAAGCTCAAGGATTTGGACTCAAAGAAGTTTCCATTATTTTCAAGGGAATTGGTCTTGCTAGAGATGGTGTTTTCAAGGCAATCAATGAAATTGGATTGATTGATATTCAGTCTATTAGAGAGTCTACATCTATTCAATTTGGTGGAGTAAAAGGTACTAGACCAAAGAGAAACTAATTTTTATTATTTTTACTCACTCTAGAGATGAGATATACAGGTCCTAAGTTTAAATTATGTAGAAGAGAACAAGTTGATTTGTTTGGAGCTAAAAAATACAATATTAAGAACAATAGAAATCTCCCAGGTCAACATGGAGCAAATATGCAAAGATATTCAGAATATGGAAAATTATTGAGAAATAAGCAAGTTCTTAAGAGAAGTTATGGTTTATCTGAAAAACAATTTGCAAGAATTGTAACAGAAATCGCTCCTCAATATTCAAAGAATAACAAAGTTACTCTTGATACTGCTTTGTTCCAATTTTTGGAAAGAAGAATGGATTCTCTTGTTTATAGAGCTGGATTTGCTAATACAATTATGCAAGCTAGACAAATGGTTACTCATGGACACTTTCTTTTGAATGGTGGAAAACATAATATACCATCTACATTTCTTCAAGCAGGAGATGTTGTTACTGTCAAAAAAGCATTAACAAACTCACCTTTGTATGCACAATCTTTGGATGGAAAAACAAAAGTACCTTCTTGGATCAAAACCAATAAAAATACATACTCTATTGAAATAGTTTCTTTCCCTGTTCCAGGAGAAATTGGTGTAAATGCCGATGTTTTGAAGGTTATTGAATTTTACGCTAGAGCTTAATATTTCTTTATCTATTTTAACAAAAACGTATGTTGGATATCCAAAAACTTATTTGAGCTCCAAAGATCCTTGTTTCAGAAATCGATACGTCTGTTACAAGATTTGAAGTGAAATATTTACCAAGAGGATTTGGTCATACTTTGGGAAATGCACTCAGAAGACTTATTCTTTCTTATAGTCTTGGAGCGGCAGTTACTGGGTTAAAGATCAAAGGAGTTTCTCATGAATATCATGTAGTTGATTGAGTTCTTCAAAATACTATTGATATTATGCTTAGCTTCAAAAAATTACGTTTTTCTTTCGATGAAAGTATTGATTCACTTCAATGGATTTCTCAAAGATTCTCTGGTGTTGGTGTCTACACAGCCAAAGATATCAAATTACCAACAGGTATTGAATTATTAAATCCAGATGTTGTTATCTTTGAAATTACAGACCCATCTGTGGAATTAAATATTGATATTAGAATAGAAAAAGGATATGGATACTACAGTATTGATTTCTTGAGAACGCGTGAAAAAAAAGAAGACTTGGATGTAAATATTCTACTTATTGACAATGAGTTTAAATTGGTAGAGTACATCAAATATGATGTTGAAGAGGTAATTGAAGATTTTACGGGTTCCACAAAAGATCTTCTTGTCTTGGATATTAAAGCAGGATATAGCAATGTTTCACCAAAACAAATAGTAATGTTTGCTGGAGAAGTATTGGCTTCTTATGCTAAATTGTTCGTTTTTGACGATGTATATATTGATAAATCAGTTTTGGTTGATTTTGAAGATATTCATCAAGAAACAGCAAAAACAGAATATGAAGTTAATATCAAAACAATGCCTATTGATGCACTTCCTTTGAGTGAAAGAACAAGAAATGCCCTTATAAAAAATAACATTCTTTATGTAGAAGACCTTGAAAAGAAAAAGAAAGGAGAACTTCTCTTGATGAAAGGTGTTGGAAGAAAGGCTATAGATGAAATTGTTAGCTCTTTGGCTAATATTAGTAAATCTTTGATAGGGTAATCGTTTTATTATCTAGATTATATTTCAATGAGACATCAAAAAAATAGATTATTGAAAATAGATACAGGAGTTAAAAAGAAGTCTGTATATATTAGAGTATTGCTTACTAATTTTGTAAAGCATGGAAAACTTAGCACAACACAAAAAAGAGCTAAGGTTATCAAAGCTGAAACAGATCATTTTTTCTCTAAATTGTTAGAAATTATGGCTAGATTTCAAGATGAAAAAGAAGCTAAAAGAGAAGCAATTAGATATGTAACTGCTCACATTTATGGAGAACCAGAAGGAAAACTTGTAATAGATACTCTTTTGCCAAGATTCTTGAAAGAAGGAAGAAAAACAGGTTTTGTTGCTTCATATAACTTAGGATTTAGATCAGGAGACGCTGCACCAAAAGTTCTTCTTAAATTGTTGTAGTTCGTCTACAGATTCTTTAATTGATACATATTATACTAATGGAATTTACTAAAACAGACCTTAACAAAACCCTTTGGGTAAAACCATCAGAGATGGATGCTCAAAGAAAATGGTGGAGAGTTGATGCAACAGGTAAAACTCTTGGAAGACTTGCTACTGATATTGCAAAAAAGCTTTTGGGTAAAGACAAGGCTTACTATTGTGATTTTTGGGATTGTGGTGATTTTGTCATTATTGAAAACATTCAAAATATAACTGTCACTGGTGCTAACAAACCACTTCAAAAACTTTATTATGCTTATAGTGGGTATAAAGGAAATTTGAAGTCTATTAGTTTCGCTGATCTTCTTAAAAAGAATCCTGAAAGAATCTTGAGAGAAGCTATCAGAGGAATGTTGGCTAAAAATAAACTTAGAGACAAGAGAATGAAGAGAGTTAAAATGATTGTTGGAACAACAGAACAATATGATAATTTTAAACCCGTAAACCTTTATAAATAATGGCAAACAAAGAATATAATTACGCTATTGGAAGAAGAAAAGAAACAAGTGCTGTAGTCAAACTTTTTGCTAAAGGTACAGGATCTTTTTCTCTTACTACAGGCAACGGTGTAGAAAAGACACTACAAGAATACTTTGGAGGTAATGTTTATTTGTATGAAAATGCTATTCTTCCTTTTGTTACTTTGGGAGCTGATGTTGTAAAACAATTCGATGCTGTTATCAAGGTAGTTGGAGGAGGTATTGCTGGACAATCAGATGCTATCAAACTTGGTTTTGCAAGAGCATTGATTGATTACAATCCTGAATGGAGATTAACACTCAAACCATATGGTCTTTTAAAAAGAGACCCAAGAATCAAGGAAAGAAAAAAGCCAGGTCTCAAAAAAGCGAGAAAAGCGCCTACTTGGTCAAAAAGATAATTATTTCTGATTCTCTCTTGAATCAGAACAAGATTTCTCTACAAAAAATCATGGAAACATGATTTTTTTTAGTAATTAATTATTTTTCTTATGAGAAGAGATATTATCTTGTTTGGTATTCAATGATCTGGGAAAGGTACACAGGCTGATTTGCTTATGCAAGCACTTAAGAATTATCAATATTTTGAACCAGGGAATATTTTGAGAGCATTGAAATCCAATGATAATGTCTTGTGAAATCATATTAAAACTTCTATGCTTCAAGGTAAAATGGTAGATGATGGTGTTATTTTTGGTTTGTTTGATATTTATGAACATTTATTAAAACCTGGTCAAAATATGCTTATTGACTGATTTATGAGAAGCCAACCTCAAATGTATTATTTTCTTACAGAGGAATATACTCATAAAAGAGGGTTTGTATGAATTCATTATGATCTTTCAAAAGAAAAAGCTATCAAAAGAATTATGGAAAGAGCAAAGAAAGAATGACGTGAAGATGATACAAAAGAAGCAATTGAAAGAAGACTTTCTATTTATGAAAAAGAAACAACGCCAGTAATAGAATATCTTGATAAAATGGATAAAATTATCCGTATAGATGCTGATCAATCTGTAGAAAAGATTTTTGAAGATACTTTGGCTGCACTCAAAAAACTTCATATTATTGAATAAAATATTTTACATATATATTTTCTGATGGGGTTTTGGGATTGGTTTGCTGTATTTTTGTGTATACTTATTTTCTTGGCAAACGCTTTGATGATAGGGTATATGGTTCTTTGAGTGTTTAAAAAAACTACCCAAGCTCCTTATATTTCTTCGTTTACTAAAGATATCTTGGTGATGAAGAAAAAATTACATCTCAAACATGGCTCTTCATTGATTGATTTGTGATGCTGAGATGGTAAAGCTATGAGATTCTTCGTAAATACCTATTGACTGAAATGTGTAGGCTTTGATATCAATTTCTATGCGATCGTTATTGGTAAAATTCTGACTTATTTTTCTCCTCAAAGAAAGAATATTCAATTCTTTATGAAAAACTTCTTTAAAGCTGATTTGTCGAAGTTTGATTATATTTATGTATACTTGTTGCCGGTTCAACTTAAGGCTATAGAATCTCGAGTTTGGAAGTATAAAAAAAAGGAGACCATCATAGTCTCCAATACATTTCAATTTACTGAACACACACCTTTTGAAATAATCGAAAATGAGAAAGGGAAAAAGGTGATATTTTTGTATAAGTAAGATTGATTGAGATTATTTTTGTATTTCTTCTTTTCTTAGTGACTCAGACCAATTGAGAATTGTTTGCATTGTGTTTCAAATTGTATTATTACCAAATCAAAACTCACCACCTTGAATCATATCGGAAATTTCTTGTGTATCTTTTTCTGATCAAAACATAACAGAGAACTCTTTGATTTCTGGCAAAAGCCCATAAG